>NZ_JASATI010000020.1:0-88161 GCF_038440225.1 Hydrogenophaga sp. OTU3427
ACCCCAAAATCTCCGCCCAAACCCCAACCAGCCCCTGTTTCCGCTGCGTCCAATCCGGCGACCAAACAATCCCAGCTCATTTCACTTCTGGGCTCCTCAGCGGGTGCGACGCTGGCCCAGATGATGACGCTCACCGGCTGGCAAGCCCACACCGTGCGCGGCATGCTCAGCGGCGCCCTGCGCAAGCGCCTGGGCCTCGATGTCCAAGCTCAGGTGGAGGAGGGCGTCCGGGTCTACCGCATCGTGGAGGGCTCCGCCAAATGAACACCCTGACTGAAATCACCACCGCCGACCGCGAGCTGCTGATCCAACGCTGGGAGTCCCTCTTCGAGCGCGAACCCCCACCCCAGATCCACACTGCCCTGATGCGCCGTGTCGTGGCCTGGAACGTCCAGATGCAGCAAGCAGGCCTGGATCCCTTTGCCGGCCGCCAACCCGGCTCGCGCCCTCCGGTCTCATTCGCCCAATTTGAGCGGGAAGTCAGAGCCGTGATGGCCAACACTGGGCGGATCTCCGCGATCTGAGGAGGTCAAACCCAGAATTTCGCCGTCTTGTCTGGACCGGCAGTGCAAATGGCCTCCTATGCATGCACTGCGCCAGGTCGCGGGTCTAGACCGTGGGAACCGTCCCGCCATCGACCACGTGTTCGGAACCCGACACCGACGCCGCGCGCGGAGACACGAGGAAGGTGATCAGGTCTGCAACCTCCTGCGGCCTGGCAGGCCGACCGACCGGAATTCCACCGAGCCAGTCCATGACCATCTTTTTGCCGCCCTCGTAATCAGTGCCTACTTGGGCCGCCATTCGTTCGGCGAATGCAACCGAAGCCTCGGTCTCAATCCAGCCTGGCGAGACGCGCAGAACGCGGACACCCTTAGGCGTGACCTCTTTCGACAAGGACTTGCTGTAGGTTGAGAGAGCACCCTTCGCTGCGGCGTAGGCGGTGGTCGACTCTGGAAGCGGAAGCACACGCTGAATCGAGGTCACATGCAAAACGACGCCTGTGCCCTTTGCCAACATGGCGGGCAGGAGAGCACGGTCAAGACGAACGGCGGACATGAGGTTCAGGTTCAATTCGTTGAACCACACCGCGTCATCCAGGGCTGCGAAACCGCCTGCCGGTGCGCTCGAACCCCCAAGCGAGTTGATCAAGATGTCGACGCCGCCCCATTGCTCAGCGACCGCGCGCGCAAGCTGTGTCACGCCTTGCGCAGTCGTCAAGTCGGTCTGGACATAGGCCACACCTTCCAGTGGCTTCTCGGGGGCAGAGCGCGCCGTTGTCATCACGTCCACTCCGGCGTCCTTCAGGCTCTTGACGAGAGCGGCGCCCAAACCCTTTGTGCCGCCCGTCACCAGGGCACGCCGTCCTTTGAGTTGGAGGTCGAAGCTCATGCCGTGATCTCCAGTGATGCGATCAGGCCGCGTTCGAGCCGAAAGCGGTAAGACAGATCGACCGGGCTGCCAGGAAAGTTGCCCGTAACTTGTGCGCGGACAACCTGGAAGCCGTCCTCCCGTGCCAGCGCGAACGGCACGGCGGTTGCGCTGTATTTGGCCGATGCCGCAGTCATGAAGGCCTTGATGGCCTCGACGCCCGTGTAGGTGTGGCCGTCGTCCTTCATGACGGCTTGCCCCGTGAAGCAGTACGCCAAGCTCTCAGGGTTGTGTTCGGCCGCGAAGTACGCGGCAATGGGCTCGGGAAGGGTCAAGATGTCCATGTTGAAGGCTCCATATGGTTGATGAGGGCCGTAGGATGCGCTCCGAGATGAATTTAGTGAATGCTCTAGAATTGGCATGGGTTGTGTAGAGAGGAGTGCATAATGCGCGGATCCGAATTCGCGGAACTGAAAGCCTTCGCGGCCGTGGTCGAACGGGCGAGCTTCGCCCGGGCGTCAGAGCATTTGGGCCTATCGCCTTCTGCGCTCAGCCAGACCATTCGGCAGCTTGAAAGCAGGATCGGCGCACGCCTTCTCAATCGCACGACACGAAGCGTCGCACCATCGGCAAGTGGCGAACTGCTCTACAGGCGCATTGCCCCGCTGTTCCGAGAAATGGCGGTTGCAGTCGCTGAGGCCAGTGAAGCTGCAGGGCAGACCATGGGCACGCTTCGTATCAACACGCTGGGAATTGCAGCAAGAACCATCATTGCACCCAGGCTTTCACGCTTCCATCAGGCGTACCCCGACGTGGTGCTCGACATCGTGGTCGATGACGCGTTGGCCGATATCGTGGTTGGACGGTTTGACGCGGGCATCCGTGTGGGTGGTCGTCTTGAGAAGGACATGATTGCCGTTCGTCTCACGCCTGATCTGGACATGGTCGCGGTGGCGTCTCCAGATTACCTTGCGCGCCGAGGTATTCCCAAGACACCCGCCGAATTGCATCAACATACATGCATCAACTGGCGGCTCCAGATGGACGGGAGACACTATCGCTGGGAATTCGAGAAACGAGGAAAACGGCTCGAAGTGGCGGTGGATGGCCCCGTCGTCACCAATCACGCTGACATCGGCGTTGCTGCCGCGCTAAATGGGCTCGGCATCGCCTATCACTTCGAGAGAGATGGCGTGGGAGAGCACTTGGCCCAGGGTAGGTTGGTCCAAGTCCTGGCGGACTGGTCGATCTCGCGCCCAGGGCTGTTCCTCTATTACCCGAACAGGCAGCATCGGCCAGCCCTCCTCGGTGCGTTCATCGACTGCCTGCTGGACAAGGACTTGGCAAAAGACCCTCGCGGGCCTCGGGTCGCCGGACCCGCTTGACCAGCATTCACAGCAATCGCTTTTGGATCGCCCTCTGAGTTTTCACGCACGATGACCCAGTTCAGGTCATCCGGCTTGCAGCGCTTGAGCGGTGCGTCGATGCCCGGCAGGATGCGCGTGGGCCGCACGTTGGCGTACTGGTCGAAACCCTGACAGATCTTCAGGCGCAGGCCCCACAGGGTGATGTGGTCGGGGATGTGCGGGTCGCCGGCCGATCCGAACAGGATGGCGTCCTTGTGGCGCAGCGCGTCCAGGCCCTTGTCCGGCATCATCATGCCGTGCTGGCGGAAGTGATCGCTGCCCCAGTCGAAGTTCTCGAACTCGAAGCGAAAACCCCGGTCCGAGGCGGCCAGCGCCTCCAGCACGGCCCGGCCACTTCACGCCCGATGCGGGCATCCATGCGGTCTACCCGCAGCGCCACCAGATGGCCGCCCGCGTGCGGGCCTTCGTGGACTTCGTGTCGCTCTCGTTTTCAAAACAGGCGCGGGGCTGAGGCGGCTTCGCCTTCAGACGTCCCACTGCGTGGGGCCGCCATGCGCTCGTTTGGCCGCAGAAACCGGATGCGATCAACGCGGTGCGTTGCAGGAGGCGGGGCTGGTGAAGTAGGCGTCGGGGCCGAGCTGTGCCAGCCGGGACAGGTAGCAGTTGTAGTGCAGGCGCCAGGCGTAGGCCTGTTCGTCGCGCAGCAGGCCGGGCACGTTGGCCAGATCGGTCTCGAACACGGCCAGGGACGGCGCGCCCGCCGCCCGCATCACGCCTTCGACGAGCAGCATGTCGGACAGCAGGTAGCCGGCGTGCTGGGGTGCCACGGCCAGCCGATCGATCGTGGCGGCCAAGGGCAGCGGCGCCAGGGCGTCGATGGCCGATGACAGCGTTTCCGAGGCCAGGGGCTGGGTGCCGGGGGGGCGTCCCGCCCAGGTGTTGACCGCCGGCAGGACACCACGGGTCACCGGGCGGCTGACCGCCGTCAGGCCCAGAGGAGGGCCACCCTCCGGGCGCAGGGTCGCCAAGGCGTCGCGGGCCAGCGCCCGGGCACTGGCCAGTTCTGGCGCGGACAGCGGGGCCAGCGCACAAGGTCCTTCGGTGGTGTCGCGCCCCAGCGCGCGGCAGAGCGTCTGGTGCCAGCTCTTCTGGCCCAGCTCGGCGCCGAAGCCGCTGTGCCGGCCCGCCACCTGCAGGCTGCCGCCACCGATGTCGAGCACGTGGCTGGTCGACAGGCGCGCGCCCAGCTGCAGCTGGGCCGCGAGGTGGCCGTAGCCACCCTCGATGACCTGGGGCACCACCAGCACCGGCACGCCGGTCTGGACGTGCAGGCGGGCCATCAGGGCCACGGTGGCGTCGGGTGCCTGCCGCAGCGCCTGGCGCCAGGCCGAGAAGCCGCCTGCCATGGGCGCGCAGGAGGTATCGAACCCGCCTTGTCGGGGCAATTCGCGCAGGGCGGCGGCGGTGGCCGCCTCGCTGGCCTGGAGGCCGAGGCCGGCGGCCAGTGGACCCAGGTAGTCGATGTCGACCCGCGCGGTCGCCGTGCCGCCGCCTGAACGTGCCGAGGTCCCGGCGCGCACGCCGGAGGAGCCGATGTCGAAGGCCACCCGGCACTCCTGGGCCAGGGCACCGCTGCTGGCCGCCCCCAGCACCAGCCCCAGCAGCAACTGCCATGGGGAGCGACGGGCGACGGTGGTGGGCATCAGAGGTGCAGGTAGCCCGCCACGCCCGCCAGCACGCCCAGCGCCGATGCGCCATAGACGCCCGCGAGCATCCAGCGCCTGCGGGTCAGCAGGGTGATGGCCGCCAGCGCGATGCCGATCTGCAGCAGCGTGGTGGCCATGGCCCAGCGCTCGTGCACGTGCATTTCCATCTCGCTGTGCCGGTTGGCGGCTTCCGCCGCCGCCTCCAGCTTCTCGGCCTCGCGCTTGATCTCTTCCTTTTCCTGCTGGTAGCGCCCGACCGCCTGGCGGAACTTCTCCTGGGTTTCGCCGCTGGTCAGCGTGACGGACAGCTCCGCCAGGTTCTGCTTGCTGCTCTTGGCCTGGAAGTAGTTCCACTGGTTGGATGCCGCCGTTTTCTGGATCGAGGCTTCGTTCTTGTAGAGCAGGGCGGCGTTTTGCGAATGCCCGCCCATATAGCCAAAAATGGCGCCGACCGTGGAGAGGACCGCGGTCAACACCGCCAGTCGGGACGTGAAACCATCGCCCCCGTGCTGGGCAACGTGTTCGACCTCGTGGTCATGGGGACCGTGCACATGAAAACCGCCAGCGGACATCCAACGCTCCTGCTCAAAAGAGGCCCCATCCCACCACTGAGGCGGCATGGCGGCAACAAAAACGCCACCGCAAGGGTGGCGAATCAAGGTGGGGCGCGGCTGCCGGACGGCCATACCGCACCTCATACGGTCTGATTTTATCGCGTATCGGAACCGTCTCAGGCAAACGCCACCTGCCGCGCGCCCTTGAGCTGGAGCATGGCCCTGGCCTCGTCCGGGGTGGCCACCTCCAGGCCCAGCTCGGCCAGCAGCCGGCACACCTTGGCCACCTGTGCCGCATTGGAGGGCGCGAGTTTCCCGCGTTCCAGGTACAGGCTGTCCTCCAGGCCCACGCGCACGTTGGCGCCCATGGCCGCGCCCATCACCGCGAAGGGCATCTGCTGCTTGCCGGCGGCGAACATGGACCACACATGGTCGCGACCGAACAGCCGGTCCGCGGTCTGCTTCATCACCAGCACGTTCTCGGGGTCGGCGCCCATGCCACCCATCACGCCGAAGATCGACTGCACCAGGAAGGGCGGCTTGATCAGCCCGGCGTCGACAAAATGCGCGAGGTTGTAGAGGTGCCCGATGTCGTAGCACTCGCATTCGAACTTGGTGCCATGGCCTTCTCCCAGGGTCTGCAGGATGTGGCGGATGTCGCGGAATGTGTTGCGGAAGATGCCGTCTTCGGTGGACAACAGGTAGGGCTGTTCCCACGCGTGTTTCCACTCGCGGGGCTTCTCGGCCATCTTGAACATGGCGAAGTTGATCGAACCCATGTTCAGCGACGCCATCTCTGGCGACGCGCGCATTGCGCCTTGCAAGCGTTCCTCCAGCGTCATGCCGACACTGCCACCGGTGGTGATGTTGACCACCGCGTCGCACGCGGCCGCGATCTGCGGCAGGAAGCGCATGTAGGTGTCGGCGCTGGGTGTGGGGCGGCCATCGGCCGGATCGCGGGCATGCAGGTGCACGATGGCGGCACCCGCCTGCGCGGCGGCGATGCTTTGCTCGGCGATCTCCTGCGGCGTGACCGGCAGGTGGGGCGACATGGTGGGGGTGTGGACCGAGCCAGTGATGGCACAGCTGATGATGACTTTGGACATGTGGGTGTCTGGGCGGGTGGTGGGGGCGGTCAGTCGATGAAGCTCGGGCTCTCGGGTTCGGCGATCACGGCGTTCTGGATGTGGCCGATGCCGTCGATGTCGACCCGCACCACGTCGCCGATGGACAGGAAGCGCGGCGGGTCCATGGCCACGCCCACGCCGGCGGGTGTGCCGGTGGCGATCAGGTCGCCGGGCTCCAGGGTCATCACGGTCGAGAGGTAGGCGATCTGATCCTTGATGTGGTGGATCATTTCGCGGGTGTTGATGTCCTGGCGCAGCTCCCCGTTGACCCACAGGCGCACCCGCAGGTCCTGGGCGTCGGGGACTTCGTCGCGGGTCACGATCCAGGGCCCCACCGGACCGGTGGTGTTGAAGGACTTGCCCAGCGTCATGGTGGCGGAGCGTTTTTGCCAGTCGCGCACCGACACGTCGTTGCAGACGAGGTAGCCGGCGATGACCTCGTGGGCCCGCTCGGGCGGCACGTGCCGGCAGCGGCGGCCGATCACAACCCCCAGCTCGGCCTCGTAGTCGAGCTTGTCGGACACGCGGGGCATGTGCACCGGGTCGTAGGGGCCGTTCACGCAGCTCACCTGCTTGTTGAACCACACCTGGGTATCGGGCACGGCCACGCCGGCGCGCCGGGCTTCCTCGGCGTGGGCGTGGTAGTTCATGCCGATGGCGAGGTACTTGCCGGGGTTGGGCACCGGGGCCTCCAGCCGCACCTCGGCCAGGGCATAACAGGATGCGTGGCTGGCGCGCAGGGTCTGGGCCCGCGCCATCAGCGAAGGCATGGCCAGGAACTCGCGCATGGTGAGCGGGAACGCCGGGTCGGTGGCGGGCAGGTCGATCACCCAGGCGCCATCGATCTTGCCAATCGAGTGACGGCCGCGGCAGGAGAATGTGACGAGTTTCATGTGTGTGGGCGTGCAATGGGTGGCGTGGAAGTTCGGGGTCAGCCGAGCAGGGCGCGCAGCGCGTCGGGGGGCTGGTGGCCCCACTGGCTGATGCGGTCGTACTCGCGGCGGTCGTCCCAGTCGGGGCCGACCACGCGGCCGGTGGCGCCGATCTCGACGCACCAGCCGTCGGGACTGACGGTGTAGAAGCTGACCATTTCGTCGTTGGCGTGCTGGCCCAGCGTGTTGGCCATGGGCACCCGGGCACACAAGGCGTGTTCATAGGCCTGGCCGACGGTGGAGACGGACGCCACTTCAAAGTTGATGTGGTGCAAGGTCGGCACCGGCGCGGCGGGCGGAGGGGTGCCCTCGGGGACGCAGGCCAGCGCCAGCGTGTGGTGCCTCGGGTTGCAGTGCAGGAAACTGACCTGCAGGTCACCGCCCGGCGTGGGCAGGCGCAGCCAGTCCGACAAGGCCATGCCCAGCCCTTCGATGGCAAACCGCCGGGCCGCTGCGTAGGCCTGCGCGTGTGGCAGCTGGAACACCGCATGCCCAAAACCCTGGCCCTGGGTCACGAAGCCACCGGGGTAACGTGGGCTCTGGAACGGTGTGTCCGCCTCGGCCAGGCCACGCACCAGTTCCACCCGCACGCCCCAGGGGGCGCTCACATGGACCATGTGCTGCACGCGGCGTTCCTGGCACTCGGCGGCGCTGGCCTCGATCGGGGCACAGCCCAAGGCCTGCAGGCGGGCCAGGGCGTCCGTCCAGGCGCGCCCGTTGGCCACCTCAAAGCCGAGGCAGATCGCATCGCTGCGTGCACCTGCCTGGGCCCACAGGCGGTGGCATTTGCCATCCAGGCGCCAGCTCATGCGCCCCTGCGGCGTGGGCTGTCCGGGCACCAGCCCGATGTGCTGTTCAAGGTAGTTGGCAAGGCCGGCGAGGTCCTTGCTTTCCAGGCCGATGTAGGCCAGTTCCATTTCACCCCACATGGTGGCACCTCATTGAGCAACGGGTTGGGCGCCAACGTCGCGCAGCACCTGTTCCCAGCGGCTGCGGTCCTTGGCCAGGAAGTCGGCGAACTGGGCCTGACTCAAGGGGCGCGGATAGACACCCATGGCGTCCATGCGTTCGACGATGTCGGGTTGCGCCACCACGGCGTTCAGGTCGCTGTTGACCCGCGCCATGGCCTGTGCGCTGGCCCCCGTCGGCGCCAGGAAACCGAACCAGCCATTGATCACCAGCGACGGATAGGTCTCGCTGGCGGTGGGCAGCTGCCCGCGGTTGGGCAGACGTTCTTCCGAGAAGATGGCCACCGGCTTGAGCCGTCCGCCCTTGACCATGGGGTCGATGGGGGGCACGCCATCGATCAGCATCTGCGCGTCACCGCTGATGACCGCCGCGATGCTTTGTCCGCTGTTGCTGTAGGGCACGGCGCGCAATGGCACGCCCGCGGCCTTGGACAACATATCGACGGCCAGGTGGGGTACGGAATACTGGAACGTGGTCGAGATCACGAAGCGGTCCGGCTGGGCCTTGGCCGCGCGGATCACGTCGGCCAGCGAGGTCGCGCTGGAGCCCGCGCTCACGGCCGCCACCATGGGGCTGATGCCCACCAGCGCCACCGCCGTGAAGTCTTTCACGATGTCGACCTGGGTGGTCTTGTACATGTAGGGCGACAGGGTCAGCACCGAGGCCGGGGAGAACACGAGGATGTGGTCATCGCGTGGCGCGTTGCGGGCCGCCGCCATGCCGACCAGGCCGCCAGCGCCGGGCCGGTTGTCCACCACCACGGGTTGCGACCAGATGCGCGACAGGCGCTCGCCGAGCAGGCGCGCCATGATGTCGGGCGCGGTGCCGGCGGCGGCAGGCACCACCACACGCACGGCCCGCTGGGGCCAGCCGGGCGACTGGGCCCAGGCGGTGGCGCCATGGGCGGCGCACAAGGCGGCTGCCAGCAGGCCCAGGGTGTGTCGACGTCGTGTTGTCATGGGAGTCTCCAGGTGTTGTTTGAGTTCGGGAATTCAGGCGGCGCCGCGCGCCACGGCCAGCGCGGCAATGGCCGCCGTGGCGCTGTTGCCGCGCCAGGCCACGTGGTGGTCTGGGCGCACCAGCACCAGATCGGCGCCGTAGCGGTCGCGCAGTTCGGCGGTGTCCAGGGGCAGGTGCTTGAGCGGCAGGCCCGTGGCGTGGGCAGCGTCCAGCACGGGCTGCGCATGTCGGTGTGCGTATGGCCGCGTGGACAACAAGGTGAGGCTGCCAGATGCGAAGTGGTCGAACAGGGATGCGCCGTGGGCGCGGCCTGCGTCGAGCCAGACATGGGGTGCGCGGCAGCCTGGCCTCGCATGGGCCTCGTAGCGTGGTCCGGGCACCCACGGTGCGCTGTCCTGTGGCTCCCGCGCCAGCACCGGTGACGTTTCATAGTGCGCGCCAAGCACCACGCCCAGCGAGTCGAACTCGGGCTGCTTCACCGTCTGGATCAGCGTGGCCACGTCGGCGCGGGCCTGGTCGCCGGCCGGACCCGCCTGTTCCAGGTCGGGGCGCAACAAGGCCTCGGAGCGGTAGCTGTGGTTGAGCACCGATTCGCCGATCACCCGCTGGTGCACCTGGCGGCGTTCGATCTCGTAGCTGTCCAGCAGCGCGGGCCCGCCCCAGCCCGACAGCACGGCCGCCAGCTTCCAGCCCAAGTCGACCGCATCGCCAATGCCCATGTTCATGCCGTGACCGCCGAAAGGCGGGTGCAGGTGGCAGGCGTCACCCGCGAGGAACACCCGGCGGTCGCGGTAGCGATCGGCCACCAGCTGGTGGGCGGTCCAGTCGTCGCTGCCCAGCACCTCGATGTCGGTGGCAAAACCCAGAGCGCGGGTGATCAGCGCCTCGGGTGGGGCATCGTTGTCGGCGTCCGCGGGCCGGGCGTGGCCGAACGTCCAGAGGTCACCGTCATCCAGGGGCGCCAGCACCGAGGGCATGTCGGGGTTGATCAGCCAGTACATCACCGCGGGACCGAAGTGGTGCTGGCTGGCCAGCCGGGGCGCCCTGAACACGTGGTTGCGGTGCATGGACAGCGGCGAGACGCCGGCCATCTTGATGCCCAGCTGGTCCCGCACCGTGCTGCGCGCGCCATCGGCGCCCACCAGGTAACGCGCCCGCACGGTGGAGCGCTGGCCGGAGGCCACGTCTTCCAGCGTGGCCTCCACCCGGTCCTGGTCCTGGCGCAGCGCACACAGGCGCAGGCCCTCGCGCAGCGCCACGCCGCCACAGGCCAATGCATGCTCCCTGAGCACCTGCTCCACCTTGTACTGGGGTATCCACTGCGCGTGTTCGGAGAAGCGGTCATCGCGCTCGGGGGCGCAGTAGAAGGCGTTCTCGAAGCGGGTGAGTTCGTGGCCGTCCATGCGGGTGGCAAACACCACGTTGGACGGGTAGTCGACCCCGAAGGGCGAGGCATCGGCCAGGTGGCCGGCGATGCCCCAGCGGCGCAGCAGCTCGCGGGTGCGCACGTTGGTGGTCTTGGCACGTGGCGCCAGGCCGGCGCGCGACTGGCATTCGACCAGCAGACACGCCTGGCCCTGTTGCCCCAGCTCCAGGGCCAGCGCCAGGCCCACCGGTCCGGCGCCAATGATGAGCACCTCGGTCTCGGTGGGGACTTCGGTCTGAATGGGCATCGTGATCGCTCCTTGACTTGATGTGGGGCGGAGCTTAGTCAGGCCATAATCATTTGAAAACCAGATGGATTTGATTCAGGTCATGAAAAAATTCGATGGCGATCTGCAGCTGGGTGATTTGCGTGCGCTGCTGGCGCTGGTGGCGGCAGGCACGGTGACCAAGGCCTCCGAGGTCTTGGGCATGAGCCAGTCGGCCCTGAGCTACCAGCTCGAACGCATGCGCCGGCAGTTCGGTGATCCCTTGTTCGTTCGCGTGGGCAACCGCATGGCACCCACGCCCCGGGTGGAAAACCTGCTGTTGCCGGCGGCACAGGTGCTGCGCATCGTGGATACCGAGATCAAGGGCCAAACGGCCTTCGAACCGGCATCCAGCGAACGGGTGTTCAAGATCAGCGTCAACGAGATCGGCGCCATCGCCCTGGTCCCCAGGCTGCTGCGCCGGTTGGCGGTGGTGGCGCCCCACACCCGCCTGACCCAGAAACAGATGGACCCACAAAGCCTGAGCGCCGACCTGGAGAGCGGCGCGCTGGACCTGGCCGCGGGCTACATCGACACGGTGAACCATGGCCTCGTGGGCCGCCTGCTGTACCGCCGCGACTACGTGTGCATCGCCTCAGCGCGCCACCCACGCATACGTGCGTCCATGGGCTGGAAGCAGTTGCGAACGGAAGTCCACCTTCAGAACCCGGGCATCGCCCGGGTGAACGACTGGATACGCGATCTGATCGCGGGGCAGGGGCATCCCATGGCGCCGCTCATGTTGACCCACCACGTGGCGGCGATGCCCTTCCTCGTGGCCGAGAGCGATCTGATCGCGTTCGTGCCGCGCGAGGTGTTCGAGTTGTTCCAGTCCATCGCCGACATCAAGTGCGTGACCATTCCCGTGAAGCTGCCCACGATCGAAATTCACCAATACTGGCATCCCCGCCTGAATGGCGATCCGGGACACAAGTTCTTCAGGGACCTGGTGTTTGAGGTGGCGCACCCGTAGTGCGTCCATTGGTGTTCAGGCGTGGCCCAAGGGCAGGGCGGTCTTGTAGCGCACCTGCTTGAGCGCGAAGCTGGAGCGGATCTTTTCGACCTGCGCGATGGGTGAGAGCTGCTCCAGGATGAAGCTCTCCAGCGCCGGCATGTCGGGCACGGCAACCCGGATCAGGTAGTCGGCGTCGCCCGTCATCAGGTAGCACTCCATGACCTCGTCGCGCATGGCGATGCGCTGCTCGAACTCCTCCAGCGCCTGCCGGTTCTGCTGTTTCAGGCTGATGGAGATGAACACATTCAGGTGCAGCCCGAGCTGTTTGGCGTCCAGCAGGGCCACGTACTGTCGGATCAGGCCGCTGGCCTCCAGCGCCCGCACCCGCGCCAGGCAGGGGGACGGGGACAGGTGCACGCGCTTGGCCAGCTCCACATTGGACAGGCTGGCATCACCTTGCAAGGCTTCAAGGATGCGCAGATCGGTGGCGTCGAGGTTCATTCTGCTTCTGTGGGGCTGATGTTCGAAAGATTATGCGGGGAAAGGCGGATTTTCTCGTCGCATTCGACGGTGGCCTCTGGGGTGCGCATGGCGATGCCTTTTCCTGATCAGGCTCTTGAAATTGGCATCTTTCGATCCGGGGTGGGGGCTTCTACATTCGCGCCCCAGGCCCCGTCCTTCACCCGTTGACGGAGGGATGGGTCTGGCGGGCGCAGCCGTTGTCCACAGCGGCGCGCACTTTCGACGAGACAAGGAAAGTCAGAGATTCAAATGACAAGCAAACGTATTCTCATGGCGGGCATCGCGCTGTCCACACTGACCGCCGTGCTCATCGCATGTGGTGGTGGTGACCCTGTCGATGTCACCAGCGGCACGGTGATTCGCAACGTCAACGTGGTTGACACCCGCTCGGGCACGGTGCGGCCCGCGATGGCGGTGGCGCTGGAGGGAGACACCATACGCAAGGTGGTGCACGACGCCGACGTGCGCGTGGCCAGCGGCGTGACGGTGATCGATGGAAGCGACCGCTACCTGATCCCCGGCCTGCTCGACATGCACGTCCATTCTTTGGCGGCCGGTGCCAATGCCTCCGCCCACTGGCGCCTGCACGTGGCCAACGGCGTGACCGGCGTGCGACAGATGGCCGGATCGACCGGCTTGCTGTCACTGGCACAGGAGGTCAATGCGGCCGCTGCCGCCGGACAGCTGACCGCCCCCGAGATCCTGCAGACGCCCGGGGACATCTTCACCGGCCCCTACACGCCGGACCAGGCCAAGGCCCAGGTGCTGGCGCAAAAGCAGCAGGGTGCGTCCTTCCTCAAGGTGGTCAGTGGCAGCCGCGATGCCGTGCTTGCGGTGTTGGCCGAGGGCAAGGCACAGGGCCTGCGCGTGGCGGGGCACATTCCGCTCGCGATGCGTTTTGACGACGCGGCCGAAGCCGGCTGGGGCTCGATAGAACACGTGGGCGCTGGCCTGGGCATGGGGCTGGACTGTTCGAGCGATGAGACCGCGGTGCGCCAGGCCCTGCTGGGCGGGCAGGGCGCGGCGCCTGTGAATTCGCCGCTGGCCATTCTCAGCCCCATGATCTTTCGCGCCTTGGATGCGCCTTTCTACCGTCGGGTCACGCAGACCTTCGACGCCAGCAAATGTGCGGCCATCGCACGCAAGCAGGCCGCGCTCGGCACCTGGCATGTGCCCACGCTGGTTCGCCTGCGCGGGATGGACTTCAGCGACGACGCACTCTACGCGCAAGACCCCCATCTCAAGTACGTGGACAAGGCCACGCGTGCGCTGTGGCTCCAGTTGGCAGCCCAGTTCACCGCCACCGTGCCGGCCGATGCCGCGCAGAGTTTTCGCGACTACTACGGCACCTACAAAGCGGTGTTGAAGATCCTGCAAGAGCAGGGTGTGCAGATGATGACGGGCTCGGACGTGGGGGGCATCTGGGTCATCCCAGGTTTTGGCCTGCACGAGGAATTCAAGCAACTGGCGGCGGCCGGCCTGTCGCCGACCACCGTGTTGCAGATGGCCACCATCAACCCTGCCCGCTTCCTGGGGCGAGAGGCACGCATGGGCACGGTGGAGGAGGGCAAGCGGGCGGATCTGGTGCTGTTGCGTGCCAACCCCCTGCAGGACGTGTCCCATCTCGGCACGATCGCCTCGGTGTTCCTGCGCGGCCGTCACCTGGACAGCGTGGCACTGGAGAAGATGAAGGCCGATGTGGCTGCCGCGTACGAAGCGGCACCTCTGTTGCCGGCCAGCACCGCCATCGACACCAGCCACGTGCATTGAGTCGAATCGCAAGAAGGGAGCGATCCGGGGAGGCGCGGTTCTGCTGTCAACTCAGCGCCGCAACCACCGCATCACCGATCGCTTCGGTACCCATGGCGGCCCCCGCGCCTGGCAATTCCCGTGTCCTGTGGCCGGCACGAAGCACCTGCACCACCGCGTTGTCGATGCGCGTGGCCAGGTCTGGCCGGCCCAGCGAATGTCGGAGCATGAGGGCCGCCGCCCGGATGCAGGCCATTGGGTTGGCCAGGTTCTTGCCGGCGATGTCCAGGGCCGTGCCATGGCCCGCCTCGAACATGCCCCGTCGGGCCGAGCCCACCAGGGCAGAGGCGGGCAGGCCGATGGAGCCGGTCAGCACCGAGGCCACGTCGCCGAGGATGTCGCCGAAGAGGTTGCCCGTCAGTAGCACGTCAAAAGCAGCCGGGTTGGCGACCAGCTGCATGGCGGCGTTGTCGGCGTAGGCATGTGTGAGCGCCACGTCGGGGTAGCCGGCCGACACCCCCGTGACCACCTCGCGCCACAGCCGGGAGGAAGCCAGCACGCTGGCCTTGTCCACGCTGCACAGCCGTTGGCGCCGTTGTCGGGCGGCCTGGAAGGCGATGTGTGCCACCCGCAGGACTTCGCCCTCGGCGTAGGCCATGCTGTCATGACCCTCGCGCTGCCCGGCGAAGGGCCCGGACGTGGCCGTGCGCTCTCCTTTGGGTTGTCCCGTGTAGGCGTCGCCATCGAGTTCGCGCACCACCAGCAGGTCCACCCCGGCGGCGCGCTCCGATTTCAGGGGGGACAGGTGCGCCAGGTCGGGGGGAATGGTGATGGCCTTCAGGCAGGCGAACAGGCCGAGCGAGCGGCGCAGGCCGAGGATGGCTTTCTCCGGCCGCAGTTCGGGTGCCAGGCTGTCGTGGCGGGGGTCCCCTACGGCGCCAAACAGCACGGCGTTGGACGCCAGGGCCAGGTCCAGCGTGGCCTGGGGCAGTGGGTGGCCCACGGCTTCCAGGCCTGCTCCGCCGACGGGCGCATACCGAAGCTCGACATCAAACGCCGGGCTCCTGAGCGCATCCAGCACCTTGACGGCCTGGCGGATGACTTCGGGTCCGATGCCGTCACCCGGCAAGACGGCGATGGCATGGCGCCGCGAGGTGGAAGGCGACATCGGGCGCTCAGTCGGCGGTGGCGCCAGACTTCTTGACCAGCGCGAGGTGTTTGTCGAGTTCGGCCTTGAAGAACCCCACCGTTTGCTCGGGGGTGCTCACGATGGTGGCGATGCCCTGTGCCGCAAAAGCCTGCTGAACTTCGGTGGACGACACAGCCTTTTTCACGTCCTGAAAGAGCTTGTCGACGGTGGCCTTGGGCAAATCCGCCGGTCCGATGACGGCGAGCCAGGCGTCAAAGGCGTAGTTGGGCAAGCCGGATTCGGCCAGGGTAGGCACGTCGGGCAAAACCGCGGAGCGTTGTTTGGTCGACGTGCCGATGGCCCGCAGCTTGCCGGCCTTGATGTGGGGTGCCGCTGCCGTCACCGACACGAAGCCTGCCTGCACCTGGCCGCCCAGCAGGTCGGTGACCAGCGGCCCGGTGCCTTTGTAGGGCACGTGGGTGATGTCCACGCCGGCTTCCGAGGCAAACAGCTCGGCCGCCAGGTGCAGCACGCTGCCGTTGCCAGCCGAGCCGATGTTCATCTCGCCCTTGCGCGCCTTGAGCAATGCAATGAGCTCCTGCGCATTCTTGGCCGGAACCGACGGCGACACCACCAGCACCAGCGGCACCGTGCCGACCACGGTGATGGGTGTGATGTCCTTGAGGGCATCGAACAATGGCTTCTTGTAGATGCCTGGGTTGATGACGTGATTGGACGAGGTCAGTGCCAGGGTCAAACCGTCCTTGGGCGCCCTGACCATCTGGGCGGTGCCGGTCATGCCACCGGCGCCGGGCAGGTTCTCCACCACAACGGGGTGGCCGGAGGCCTGGGCCAGCGGGTTGCTCAGGCTGCGCGCCACGGTGTCCACGGTGGAGCCGGTGGTGAGCGGGACGATCAGGCGCAGGGGCTTGTCCGATTGGGCCCAGACCAGCGAGCTGGTGGCCATCAGGAGGATGCCGGCGCCCATCAGGCACAGGCGGCGGGGGGCGGTGTGGTTGGTCATTCTGTCTCCATTCTTGTGTGTCGGTGATCGGTCAATGGGCGTGCCTGGCCCTGAGTTCTTCAAATGAACACAGCTCGCCCGCGATGGCGCTGGCGATCACGGTGGCTGGGTTGGTCAACCAGACCTGGCCGGGGCCGGAGCGCCCTGGAAAATTGCGGTTGATGGCACTGACGGTGACCTGGTCCGCCTGGGTGGACGAACCCGGACCGCAGTTGGCGCATGCCCCACAAGAGGGCTGAAGAAACACGGCCCCTGCCTGCTCGAAGATCGGGGTGTAGCCGCGCGCCTTGCAGTAGTCGCGCACCGCCGTCGTGCCGAACTGCAGGTACAGCGCCACGCCTGGCGCCACGCGCAAATCCTGGGAGACCGCCCAGGACATCACCTTGAAGTATTCGTCGAAGTCTTCCCGTTTGCCCGCCGTGCAGGAGCCGCCGTACGCGATGTCGACCTTGGGGCGCTTGTGCACGCTGGCGATGGGTACCCCATTGCCCGGGTCCCCTGGCAGGGCCACCATGGGCGTGAGCGTCGAGCAATCCACGCGCAGGGTGTGTTCGTAGTGGGCACCCGGATCGCTGAACATCCAGTCCTCGAGTTCAAAGGTGATGCCACGGCGCTCCTTGAGAAAGCGCTGTGTCTCCTGGTCGGGCTCGACCAGGCCGGTCAAGCCACCCAGCTCGGCCGTCATGTTGGTCAACGTGGCGCGTTCATCGGTGCTCATGGCCTTCACGGTGGAACCCGTGAATTCGAAAACCCGGCCGACGCCGCCGCCGTCCCGAACAAAGGCTTGGGCCAGCAGATGCAGCACGACATCCTTGGCCGCGACACCTTCCTGCAATCGGCCGTCGAGTTCCACACGCAGCACCCTGGGGACCGTCAGGCGAACCGCGCCGGTCATGAAGGCGTTGGCCATGTCGGTGGTGCCCACGCCAAAGGCCACACAGCCGAGGGCGCCGCTGTGTGGCGTATGCGAATCCGTTCCCACCACCACCTGGCCCGGCAGCGCGTAGTGTTCGGCCACCATCGCATGCGAGATGCCGGCCACGTTGCTGCCATCGTCCTGTTGTGCTTCGTCGTCCGTCAAGGTCCGGTGGCAACGCAGTCCGTAGGCATCGACAAAATCCCGCTGGGCCCTGCACATGGCGGCGACGTTGGAGACCAGGCCCTGGGCCACGTGGGTGGGGCTTTGCTGGACGTAGGAGGTGTGGTCCTCGAACACCACGATGGATTCGGGATGCTGGAGCGTCAGCGGCTGGCCGAAGGTGGTGTGCAGCATGTGCGCACACATGCCTGTGTAGTACTCGTGGATGAAGCGCCAATCGGCCCGCACGAAGCAGCCTTCGCCAGGCTTGGGGGCCGCGCAGGTCTGTTCGGTCCGCAGAGCGTGACGGGCCAGGATTTTCTCGAACAAGGTCTGGGGCTGCCCTGCCTGCGCGCTGTCGCCTGGCAACACGTCTTTCATGAAGCCTTGCCCATAGGCCAGCAGACCACCCGCTTTCAGGATGTGGGCCGCCAACGGGTCGCGGTCGCGCACCAGCTCTTCAACGTCAATCGCTTCGCCGGATCGGATGCGCTCGATCAGCCCGAAATCGGTCGAGGTAAACAGTCCGATGTTGTCGGCGTTCTGGCGGTAGATGCGCTCGAAGCTCTCGGCAATCACCAGCTGGATGCCCGCGTATTTTTCCGCCGTCGGGCTGTGTTCCCGAGATGACCCTTTGCCGTAGCGCTTGCCCGCGACGGTGACGCTGAAGCCGCCCTGCCGCACGCTGTTGACGCCGAAGGGGCGTGTGTTGCCCGACTTGAACCCGGTGTAGGGGAAGCGCCCCAGCGCATCGTCGTAGTGGGTCAGGATGGGGACGGGCGTGATCTCGTCTGTGGAGACGTCGTCCCTCAGCGCGCCGGCGTCAGGCAGCCCCAGGTCGCGGCCAGCCAGTTGCGCCGCCACCCGTTCGGGGTCGCTCGACAGAAAAAGAACTCGACCGGAAAATCTCAGCGATGTCATGGGCAACCTCAGTGGCCGCCAATGTATCGGGCTTGCCTCAGATGGGCTTGTGCTGTTTGGGCAGAGGGGACCACGCCAAATGGGTGGTCCGGGTTAACCCTCGGCGGGTCAGCCACGCAAGGCGTCGAGCAGCGCCTGGACGGCGGCACGGCGTGGCGATTTCCGCATGGCGACGAGCGTCAGTTCGCGTTCGGCCCACGGGTCGGTCAGTGGCCGCAATTCAAACTGGCCCGAGCCGGCGTAGGCGGTCGCCGCGCTGCGGGGCACAACGGCAATGCCCATGCCCGCTTCCACCATCCGGCAGACGGCGTCGAAGCTGTTGACCGTGACCGCCACCTTCAGTGGCAGATGGGCCGCGGCGGCCCGTTCCCGCAACAAGCTGTCGAGCGCACCGCCAGGCTGAATGCACACCAGTGCAAACGTGAGCAATTCCTTGAACGTGGTGGACTCGACCGCCGACAAAGGGTGTCCCCGCGGAACGATGACAAACAAGGGGTCCTTGGCAAAGCGCCACGCGTCCAGGCCTCGGGGAATGTTGTCCTCGGCCGCCACGCCAATGTCGGCCACGTCGTCCAGGCAGGCACGCAACACCTCACCACTCAGGCGTTCCTGCAATTCAACCGTGACGCCGGGGAAATCGAGCGCGAATTGTTTGAGCCGTTCAGGCAGAAAGCCAATGACCGCCGATGAATTGGCGAACAGACGGACGCGCCCTGAAACCGCGCCCTTGAGCGCCTGCACATCCTGCGTCAGAGCGAGCAGCAGATGGTCCAGGTCGTGTGCCCTGGCCAGCACCACCTGCCCCGCGTCGGTGAGTTCGACGCCCAGAGCGGACCGCACCAGCAGGGGCGAACCCAACACATGTTCAAGGTCCGCGATTCTGCGGCTGAGCGCCGATGGTGCGATGTGCTCCTTGGCCGCAGCTCGCGAAATCGAGCCCTCCCGGGCGACGGCCACAAAAAGCTGCAGGCTGAAGGGGTCGATGCGCAGCATGTTGGATATCAGAAGGGCTATGGGTCCGGGATTGAAGCATGGCCACTGCCCAGGCATGCACAAGGCGGTGGCGAAGAGGTGGATCTTGCTGCCGTGGCGGTATCGTGCCGCAGAATGTGCTGCCGTGGTGGCTGATGGCGTGGTTTTTAGGTGGCACCTGCCAGCACATTGTGCCTACAGTGGTGCATCAGGAGACCCCGATGACCGATACCGATCCGACCGAAACCCAGGAGTGGCGCGACGCCTTCCTTTCGCTGGCGGCCCAGTCCGGCCCGGCCCGCGCCCGCGAGATCCTCGACGAACTCGCCCGTCTGGCGCGCAGCCAGCGCGTGGGCTGGACGCCCGAGCTCAACACACCTTACGTCAACACCATTGCCGTCGAACAGCAGCCGGTGTTTCCGGGTGACCTGGCCGTGGAGGAGCGTCTGGCGTCCTTGATGCGCTGGAACGCCCTGGCCATGGTGGTGCGGGCCAACCAGGCCTACGGTGAATTGGGTGGCCACATCGCCAGCTACGCCAGCGCGGCCGACCTGTTCGAGACCGGCTTCAACCACTTCTTCAAGGCCGGACGCCAGAGCGATCTGGTGTTCTTCCAGCCGCACAGCGCGCCGGGCGTGTACGCCCGCGCCTTCCTCGAAGGCCGCCTGAGCGAGCAGGATCTGATGCACTACCGCCAGGAAATCGTGGCACCGGCCACCGGCGCGCGTGGCCTCTCCAGCTACCCCCATCCGTGGCTGATGCCCGACTTCTGGCAGTTCCCCACCGGCTCCATGGGCCTGGGGCCCATCAGCAGCATCTACCACGCGCGCTTCATGCGCTACCTCACCCACCGCCAGTTGCTGGACTGCGGTACACGCAAGGTCTGGGGCGTGTTCGGCGATGGCGAGATGGACGAACCCGAGAGCATGAGCGCGCTGACCCTTGCCGCCCGCGAGAAGCTGGACAACCTGGTCTGGGTGGTCAACTGCAACCTGCAGCGCCTGGACGGCCCGGTGCGTGGCAACGGCCGCATCATCGACGAGCTGGAAAAACTCTTTGCCGGTGCCGGCTGGAACGTCATCAAACTGGTCTGGGGCAGCGACTGGGATGGCCTGTTCGCACGCGACACCCAGGGTGCCTTGGTGCGTGCCTTCGCCAACA
Source organism: Hydrogenophaga sp. OTU3427 (assembly GCF_038440225.1). Classification (NCBI taxonomy): domain Bacteria; kingdom Pseudomonadati; phylum Pseudomonadota; class Betaproteobacteria; order Burkholderiales; family Comamonadaceae; genus Hydrogenophaga; species Hydrogenophaga sp. OTU3427. Next base: position 20,189 of record NZ_JASATI010000020.1, read on the forward strand.
CCGTGGACGGGCAGATGCAGACCTTCGCCGCCAAGGACGGACGCTTCAACCGCGACAACTTCTTCGGCCAGAACCCGGAGCTGGCCGCCCTGGCCCAGGGCATGACCGACGAGCAGATCGACCGCCTCAAGCGCGGCGGCCACGACCTGGTCAAGATCCACGCGGCCTACGCGGCCGCTGCCGCCCACACCGGCCAGCCCACCGTCATCCTGGCGCAGACCAAGAAGGGCTACGGCATGGGCACGGCCGGCCAGGGCAAGATGACCACCCACAGCCAGAAGAAGCTGGACGAGAGCGACCTGATCGAATTCCGCAACCGCTTCAACCTGCCGCTGACCGATGCGCAGGCCACCGGCCTGGCCTTCTTCAAACCCGCCGAGGACAGCGCGGAGATGCGCTACCTGCGCGAACACCGCGAGCGCCTGGGCGGCAGCCTGCCCAAGCGCGAGACCGCGTGCGACGTGGTGCCGGTGCCGCCACTCGCGGGCTACGGCCAGTTCGCGCTGAAGGCCGACGGCAAGGAGATGAGCACCACCATGGCCTTTGTGCGCATGTTGGGCGGCTTGCTCAAGGACAAAGAACTGGGGCCGCGCATCGTGCCCATCGTGGCCGACGAGGCGCGCACCTTTGGCATGGCCAACCTGTTCAAGCAGGTCGGCATCTACAGCAGCGTGGGCCAGCGCTACGCGCCCGAGGACATCGGCTCGGTGCTGAGCTACCGCGAGGCCCTCGAGGGCCAGATCCTGGAGGAAGGCATCAGCGAGGCGGGGGCCATCGCCAGCTGGACGGCGGCGGCCACCAGCTACAGCGTGCACGGCCTGGCCATGCTGCCCTTCTACATCTACTACTCCATGTTCGGCTTCCAGCGTGTGGGCGACGCCATCTGGGCCGCCGCCGACCAACGCGCGCGCGGCTTCCTGCTGGGCGCCACCTCGGGGCGCACCACGCTGGGCGGCGAAGGCCTGCAGCACCAGGACGGCAGCAGCCACCTGGTGGCGGCCACCATTCCCAACTGCAAGGCCTACGACCCCGCCTTCGCGGGCGAACTGGCGGTGATCATCGACGCCGGCATGCGCGAGATGCTGGTGGAGCAGAAGGACGTGTTCTATTACGTCACGCTCATGAACGAGAACTACGCCAACCCCGACCTTCCCGAAGGGGCGGACGAGGGCGTGCTCAAGGGGGGCTACCACTTCGGCAGCTACGGGCCGGACCACGGCCAGCGCGTCACGCTGCTGGGCTCGGGTGCCATCCTCACCGAGGTGATCCAGGCCGCTCGGCAATTGGCTGAGCAAGGTGTGGGCGTGGACGTGTTCAGCATCACGAGCTGGAGTGAACTGGCGCGTGATGGCGAGGCCAGCCAGAACGCCCAACCCAGCGCCTACATCGCCCGGTTGCTGGAGCGCAGCGGTGGTCCCATCGTGGCCGCCACCGACTACGTGCGCGCCGTGCCCGAGAGCGTGCGGGCTTACCTGCCCGCAGGCCGGCGCTACAAGACCCTGGGCACCGACGGATTCGGGCGCAGCGACACGCGGGCCGCATTGCGCGCCTTCTTCAAGGTGGATGCGGCCAGCATCGTGCAGGCCGTTCACGCGGGCTCAGAGATCCAGCACGAGAAACGCTGACTTGGCCCGCGAGCAGCAGGGCGTGAACCGGTCGTTGTGTGCCTGTTCGGCTGCCGTCAGAAACTGGTCGCGGTGGTCGGGTGTGCCCTGCAGGACGGGCGTGACACAGGTGCCACAGATGCCTTGCTCGCACGAGGTCGGCACGGGCACACCCGCCGCGGCCAGGGCGGCGGTCGCGGTCTGGTCGGGCGCCACCATGATCCAGCGCTTGCTGCGGGCCAGCCTCAGCTCGAACGCGGTGTCGCCCGCCAGCGTGGTGGGCTCGGCGGCAAAGAATTCGTGGTGCAACCGCGCCTCCGGCCAGCCGGCCTCGCGCGCGGTGCGCAGGACGGCGTCGATGAAACCTTTGGGGCCGCAGACGTAGAGGTGGGTGCCGGCGTCCGGGTCGGATAACAAGGCCGGCAGATCCAGCTTTTCTGCGGGCGCGCCGTCGTCGAAGTGGCGGTGCACCCGGTCGGCAAAACCCGATTGGGCGATGCGCCCGTCGAAGGCCATGCGCTCGCGGGAGCGGGCGCTGTAGTGCATCTCGAAATCGGCGTCCAGGCGCGACAGGCGCTCGGCCATGCAGAGGATGGGCGTGATGCCGATGCCGCCGGCCAGCAGCAGGCTGCGCGTGGCCTGCTCGTGCAGCGCGAACTGGTTGCGTGGTGGGCCCACCCGCAACACGTCACCTTCGTGCACGGTCTCGTGCATGGCGCGCGAGCCACCCCGCGAGGCCGGGTCCTTGAGCACGCCGATGACGTAGCGGTGCCGTTCCTCGGCCGGGTTGCACAGCGAGTACTGGCGCGTCAGTCCGTTGGGCAGGAACACATCGATGTGTGACCCGGCGGCGAAGGCGGGCAGCACGGGGGCGTCTATACCCACGAGCTCGAAGCTGCAGATGTCCAGCGCTTCCAGCCGCTTGCGCTGCACCCGCACGGCGAGGGGCGGCGTGTTCATGCTCGTGTTCATGTTCAGTCCGCCGTGATGCGCGCGTCGACGACGACCTTCTTCCAGCGCGCGAGGTCGCTCTTGACCACCTGCGCGAACTGGGCCGGGGTCGAGGTCTTCACGCTCAAGCCCTTCTGCGCCAGTTCGGCCTTGATGTCGGGCATGTTCATGACCTCGACGAAGTCGCGGTTGATGCGGGCCACGGTGTCGGCCGGCGTGCGGCCCGGCGCGAACACGCCGTACCACGCGTCGATGCCGTCCATCACGGTGATGCCCTGTTCCCTGAAGGTGGGGATGTCGGGTGCGATGGGGTTGCGCTGCTCGCCCGTGACCGCGATGAAGCGCATCTTGCCGGCCTGCTCCAGCGGGCGGGTGGAGTGCACGGTGGCGAACATCATCTGCACCTGGCCACCCATGAGGTCGGTCAACGCACCCTGTATGCCCTTGTAGGGCACGTGCATGGCGTCCAGGTGGTGGGCCGACTTGAACAACTCCATGGCCAGGTGCTGCGGCGTGCCGTTGCCGGGCGTGCCGTAGTTGATGTTGCCGCCGCTCTTCTTCACCAGCTCGATGAGCTGCTTCATGTCCTTGGCGGGCACGGCCGGGTGGACCACGAAGGCGTAGCCGGCCTCGGCCAGCTTGGCCACGGGCGCGAAGTCGGTCACCGCGTCAAAGGGCACGCTCTTGTAGATCGATGGCGTCATGGTGAAGGAGTTGATCGCCATCAGCAGCGTGTGGCCATCGGGTGCCGCGGTGGCCACCGCCTGCGCCCCCAGGTTCCCGCTGGCGCCCGGCTTGTTGTCCACGATCACCGGCTGGCCCCAGCGTGCCGACAGCCTGGGCGCGATGATGCGGGCGATGATGTCGCTGCCGCTGCTGGGCGTGAAGGGCACGACCAGGGTGATGGTCTTGGACGGGAAGGGCGCGGGGCTCTGGGCCAGCACAGGCGTGGCCAGGCAGGCGGCCGCGGCGGCCAGCGCGAAGTTGCGTCGTTGCATGGGGAGGTCTCCGTGTTTTTGGGTCAAAGTTTCAGCAGGCGTTCGGCATTGAGGTGGGCCAGCTTGGCGCGGTCGCTGTCGGCGATGGGCAGCGATTCGAACCAGCGCACGGCCTCGACGTTGGACTCGAAGGGGTAGTCGACCGAGAACAGCATGTTGTCGAAGCCCACCACGCTGGCGGTGCACATCAGCTCGGGCGTGGAGAACACGCCGGCCGTGGTCAGGCTGAAGTGGTCGAGGAAGGTGTTGCGCACCGACTTCTTGAGCTGCGGGTACTTGGGGGTGAGGCGCCCGTCGGCGCGCCACAGCGCAAAGGGCAGCAACTCGCCCATGTGGCCGATCACCATCTTCAGGCCGGGGAAGCGGTCGAACACGCCGCTCAGGATGAGGCGCAGCACATGGGTGCCGGTTTCCACCGCATAACCCCAGGGCGCGTAGCCCAGCACCGGGTAGTCCTTGTAGTAGGCCTCCAGCACGGCGGGGTGGGGGTTGGCCGGGTGCAGGTAGATGGGCACGTCCAGCGCTTCGGCGGCTTCGAAAATGGGCCAGAAGCGCTGCTGGTCCAGGTAGGCGCCGCGCGTGTGGCCATTGACCATGGCGCCCTTGAAGCCGTATTCGGTCACGGCGCGCTCCAGTTCGCGGGCGGCGGCTTCCGGGGCGGCGGTGGCCAGGGTGGCGAAGCCGGCGAAGCGGGTGGGGTGGGCGGCCACGGCTTCGGCCAGGTAGTCGTTGGCACCTGCCGCCAACTTCACGGCCAGCGCCGTATCTTCGATTTCCTGCACGCCGGGCTTGGTGTGCGAGAGCACCTGCACCGCGATGCCGGCGTCGTCCATGACCTGTATCCGGGCGTCGCCCAGTTCGTCCAGGCCGGGCACGCGGGTGGGCGACAGCAGGGCCTGGTCCACGGCGTCGAGTTGCGCGGCCACTTCGGCATGCAGGAAGTGCTCTTCGAGCGCGATGAGTTTCAGCTTGGGTGGGCGGTGGTAGTTCATTGCGATGTCCGGGTGCGGTTCAGTGGGTTTCGGTGCCGGCGGCAGCGGCTTCCTCGGCCAGCAGGCCATCCAGGATGCGTTGGCAGCGCACCGGACCGACGTCGATGTCCAGCAGCACCGGCCGCACGTGGGGGTGGCGTTGGATGTTGTCCTGTTGCGCCTTGAGCATGGGGTCGTCCTGCTCCTTGAAGGCGTAGCGGCGCATCTCGGCGATCTGGGCCTTGAAGGCTTCGTCGCCCTCCTCGGGCGCAGCGCCGATGGGGCCCTGGCGGGCGGCGGCGGTGAAGTAGTGGGTGGTGGTGGCGGTCTCGGGGGTCAGGATGTGGCAGCCCAGCTGGCCCGAAAAGTTCGAGCGGTCGCTGCCCACCGCGTAGGTGCCGACGTCGTTGAGCACCGCGCCGGGCGCGCTCCAGCGTATGGTCTGCCACATGTTCACGGGCGCGCCGTCGCGCTTGAACAGCAGGTCGCGCAGCTTGGGCGGGCGCACGTTGTGCATGTCGCGCTGCACATAGACGTAGGGGCCGTCCTGCCGCACCTCGATCTCGGCCCAGGCGGTGTCTTCGTTGCCCAGCAGGCCGTCGTGCAGGTAGGCGGCGTGGCTGAGGTCCATCAGGTTGTCGACGATGCCGCGGTAGTTGGCGTCCATCGCCAGGGTGTCGCGCCGACCCACGTCGTGGCCGGACGCCGCGTCCAGGTAGCTGAATTCGGGGATCAGGCTTTCATCCGGCGTGGCCGTGCCCATCCAGATCCAGACCATGGTGTGCTTCTCGACCAGGGTGTAGGTCTTGACCCGGCACTTGGCCGGTATGCGGCCCTGGCCGTGCGGGTTCTTCACGCACTGGCCGGACGCTTCGAATTCCAGCCCGTGGTAGCCACATTGCAGGTGGCCATTGGGCAGCAGCTTGCCCAGGCGCAGCGGCGCCAGGCGGTGCGGGCACATGTCTTCCATGGCCACGGGGGCGCCTTGGGCGTCGCGGTAGAAGACCAGGGGCTCGTCCAGCAGGGTGCGGGCGGTGATGTGGCCGGGCTGGAGGTCGTCGGACCAGATGGCCGCGTACCAGCAGTTGCGCAGGTAGTTCATGGTGTGTCTCCTTCAGGGGAAGGGCCCCTGGCTGTGTCTGTGGGGCCAGTCTAGGCAGGTGACATGAAAAGCAAAAGATGTCAAAAAAGTTTTGGCAATCGAATAAAGTTATCGCCATGAAACTCCACCAGTTGCATGCCGCGCTGACCGTGGCCGAGAAAGGCAGCCTGCGTGCGGCCGCCCGCGAGCTGGGCATGTCGCAGCCGGCGCTCACCCACAACATCGGCGAGCTGGAGCGCGAACTGGGCGCCGCCCTGTTCGAGCGGCGGTCACACGGCATGACCCCCACGCCGGTGGGCGAGCTGTTCCTGCGCCGGGCCAAGGTGATCGCCAGCGAGTCGCGCCGCGCGCGCGAGGAGGTGGCCCAGTTCCTCGGCAGCGACCACGGCGAGGTGGTGGTCTGCCTGTCCATCGTCGCGCACCTGGTGCTGCTGCCCACCGCCTTGCCCCTGTTCGAACGGCGTTTCCCCCACGTGCGGCTGCGGGTCATCGAGGGCTCGTTCCCCGCGGTGGAGGCGCGGCTGCGCGACGGCAGCGTGGATTTTTTCATCGGCCCCGCGCCCGATGAGAACCTGTCACGCGAGTTCGTGCTGGAGCAGCTGTTCGACAACACGCGGGCGGTGTATGCCCGGCGTGGCCACCCGTTGGCTGGTGCGCGCTCGCTGTCCGAGCTGACCGAGGCGCGCTGGGTCACCACCGGCGCCACCGACAACGCCGAGGCCAAGTTCGCCGAGGTCTTTGCCCAACACGGCCTGCCCGCGCCGCGCGTGGTGGCGCAGGCCGAGACCATGTTGTCCATGCTGATGATGGTGATGTCGTCCGACGCGCTGGCCATCTCGCTGCGCCAGTACAACGAATTTCCGCTGACCCGCAGCGCGCTGCAAGTGATCGAGGTGAAGGAGCCGCTGCCGGCGCCGCGGGTGGTCATCATCCGGCGCACGGCGCTGCCGCTGACACCGGCGGCCGAGTACCTGGCCGACATGTTCCGCCGCGCGGCGGCGGCTTACGCGCGTTCGGTGCCTGGTTGAGTCGGTCCCTCGCGGCCGGCGCCGCACAACCCACACTGCGATTCCACCCACACGAGACTGCCCTATGTCCGACATCCGACCCATCGACATGCAAGCGCTTCGGATCTTCCTGGCGACCGCGCAGGACTGCAACATGTCCAAGGCCGCTGAGCGGCTGGGCATCACGCAGTCCGCCGTTTCCCAATCGGTGCGCTTGCTGGAAGACAACTTTGGCACCCCGCTGCTCAACCGCTCGGCCAGGCCATTGACGCTCACGGCCGCCGGCCTGGCCTTGGTGAATCGGGGCGCCACCCTGCTCGATCAGGCCATGAACCTGCGAGGGGCCGTGATCGAGGCCAGCAAAGGCATCAAGCCGAATCTGCGCGTGGGCTTGGTGGATTCGTTCGCCGCCACCTGCGGCACACCGCTGGTGCAGCTGCTGCTGCGCGGCACCGCCCAACTGTCGGTGCGCACGGGATTGACACCCAACTTGGCCGAGGCGCTTGCCCGGCGCGAACTCGATCTGGTGATTTCCACGCGCAGCCTGGACATCGATGGCATGGCGAACCACCTGCTCCTGTCTGAGCGGTTCTTGGTCATCGCGCCCAAGGGACAGGCGCCGTGCCGAAGCGTGGCCGACCTCGTGAACCTGTCGAAGCAACTGCCCATCGTCCGCTTCAACGTCCAGTCGCACCTGGGGGAGCAGGTGGAGCGGGCGCTGCGCCGGGTGGGCATCAACCCCGCGCGGCGCCTGGAAGTGGAAACCGCTGACACGCTCACCTCGATGGTGGCCGGCGGGATCGGGTGGGCGATCACGACCCCTTTGTGTCTTCTCCAGGGCGCCCGGTCAGCGGCGGCTGTGCGCCTGGACTTCGTGCCTGATCTCAATGCGGAACGCAAGGTCTATCTGCACGTGCGCCAAGGCGAATATGACGAGCTGGGCAAGGAAACCTTTGAGCTGGCGGGTTCCCTGCTGGACGGGCATGTCCGAAACGAATTGAAGGCGATCAACCCGTCCTTGCCTGGCCTGATCCAGCTGCACCCCTGGACCGAGACGCCCTGAGAAGTCCAGGGCGCCTACTTCAGAACGCGGGCACGGAGGACTTTTGGATGGCCGCCAGGGTGTCTTCCCTGCTCAGGATCCCGGACTCGCCCAGGATCTCCACGAGCGATCGCTGCTCGGCCACGGACTGTCGGGCGAGCTGGCTGACCTTCGCGTAGCCGAGGCGGGGCACCAGCGCCGTGGCGACCGCCATGGACGCCAGCAGGTGGCTTTCGTTGCGCTCACGATCCGCCGTGATGCCCGCCACGCACTTGGTGTTGAAGCGCTGGATGCCTTGGGTCAACAGGTGGATGCTGTCGAAAACCCGCGATGCCACCACGGGCTCGAAGTGGTTGATTTCCAGTTCGCCGTATTGAACCGCCTGCGCAACGGTCACGTCGTTGCCCACCACCGCGAAGCTCAGCTGGATCATGGCCATGGGCAGGACCGGGTTGACCTTGCCGGGCATGATGGACGAGCCCGCCTGCGCTTCGGGGAGCCGCAGCTCTCCGAGGCCACCCACGGGGCCAGACGACAGCACCGTCAGGTCGGCCGCGATCTTGGCCAGGGCGGTCGCGCAGGTACGCAGTTCCGCCGACACCCGGGAGAACGTGTCCATGTTCTGCATCGCGTCGAACGGGTTGTCCGGCGCCACGTAGTGAACGCCCGTCAGCTCGGCCAAGTGCGCGTACACCGCCGCCCGATAGCCCTCGGGCGCGCCAAAGCCCGTGCCAATCGCGGTGCCACCCAAGGGCAGGGTCAGCAGCTTGTTGCGCACCGCCACCAGCTCGGCTTTCAGCCGATGGGTCAGGGCGGCATAGCCCTCGAACACATGGCCCAGGCGCATCGGTTGTGCGTCTTGCAAGCAGGTCCGGCCCAGGTGAAGGATGTCGAAGAAGGCTTTCGCCTTCGCATCGAAGGTGCTGGCCAGTTCGCCGAGGGCTTCGATCAGTGGCGCGAGCATTTCATAGATCGCGATTTTTTGCGCCGAGGGGTAGGCGTCGTTGGTGGACTGCGACCGGTTCACGTGGTCGTTGGGGTGCACCACGTCGTAAGAGCCGGCCGGACTGCCCAGGATCTCCTGCGCCCGGTTGGCGATCACCTCGTTGAAGTTCATGTTGGTGGAGGTGCCGCCCGAGCCTTCCATCAGGTCGACAATGAGCGAGTCCCTGAACCGGCCATCGACCAGGTCCTTGCAGGCCTGCGCGATCGCGTCGCACACGGGGGCCCCGATCACGCCGCGATCCCGGTTCGCCAGCGCGGCGGCCCATTTCACATGGGCGAAAGCCTTGACGAATTCGGCATGGTGGCCCACGGTCTGGGTGGACACCGACAGGTTGTCCCGTCCTCTCACACTGTTCACACCGTAGAGCTTGTCCCGAGGGATGGTGACCTCGCCAACGTAGTCCTTTTCGGTCCGTGAAGATGCAACGCCAGAAGACGTGTCCATGGCCGTTCCTTGTATGTTCATGATGGTCAATCGAATGCCCATGGCCGCAGCACATGCGCGTGTTGCGGCCCATCGGCTTATTGGGTCTTGATGCCGCGGTCCTGGACGATCTTGGCGAACTTATCGCGCTCTTTCTGGATGAAGACACCGACTTCGGCGGGCGATTTGGTGGCATCGGCCTCGATGCCGAGGTTCGCCAACTTCTCACGCACCTCGGGCGAGGACACCACTTCCCGCAAGGCCTTGTTCAAGGTGTCGATCACGTCCTTGGGCGTACCGGCAGCGGCCTGGATGGCTTCCCACTCCACCAGCTCGTAGTTGGCCAGGCCCGACTCCGCGACGGTCGGAACATGGGGAAAGGCCGCCACCCGCTTGCCGCTGGTCACGGCGATGGCGCGCACCTTGTTTTCCTTGGCGACACCGAGCGCGGCAGTGACCGTGGCCAGCATCATGGACACCTGGTTGCCCATCACGTCCACCAGCGCGGGGCCAGAGCCCTTGTATGGCACGTGGACCATGTCGACGCCGGCCATCGACAGGATCAGCTCGGAGGCGATGTGGCCCGCGCTGCCCGCGCCGTAGCTCGCATAGGACAGCGTGCCCGGTTGCGCCTTGGCCAGGGCGGCCACGTCGGACACCGTCTTGGCCGGCACCTGGTTGGGCGTCACCATGACCAGCGGGATGATGCCCAGCAGGGCCACGGGGGCAAAGTCCGTGGTGATGTTGTAGTTCAGCTTTTGCAGCGAGGGATTGATCGCGAAGGACGACTGCGCCGCGAGCAGCGTGTAGCCATCGGCCGGCTGGCTCTTGACGTACTGGGCGGCGATCACCGTGTTGGCGCCCGGCTTGTTGTCCACGATGACCGGCTGGCCCAGCTTCGTGCTCAGCGACGCGCCCAGCAGGCGTGCCGTGGCATCCGACGATCCGCCAGGTGGAAAGCCCACCACCAGGCGGATGGGCCGGTTGGGGTAGGGACCGGATGCCTGTGCATGGACCACCTGGGTGCCGGCCAGCAGGGCCAGCGCGGCGATGGCGAGAACTTGTCGGCGATAGGGATGGGCGATATTCAACGTGTTCATGAAATGTCTCCGGAATTGAGGGAAGGTCAGTTCGGCACAAAGTCGTTTTCAAAGGGCCGATGAAAGTTTAGGTGGGCTGCTTGTATGTATGAATGGTTCCGACCGCACCATAAGTCAGATTGATTGTTGGCGACAATATGGCTTATGCAGAAGAGCGCACGGTCGGAAGACGCATGGGCATATCCACATATTCCGCCATGTGACCGGTTGAGAGAAGGAATGTCTCCAGATCATCGCCACGGATGGAAATGGTCGACGTATTGGCCAGCGGATGAAATAGGAAAGTCTGGTTGTTGCGCAGGCTGCGGTCCATGAGCAGCCGCACTTTCTCCGGCCCCGTGTCGGCCACCAGGGCCAGCGGGCTCAGGGCACCGGGCTTCACATGCAGGATGTCCCGCATTGCCTCGGCCGGGCACATCGACAACCGGCCCGTGCCCAGGGCACGTCCCAGCGCGCCCAGATCGATGCCCGTGTCCGGCCCGGTGACAACAAGAAAGCGCTGGTTGCCCTTTTTGTCTTGCACCAGGAGATTCTTGCACCGGCTGCCTGAAAGGGTGGCGCCGAGCATGGCGGATTGCACGAGGGTGAAAACCGCTTTGTGAATGATTTCCTGGAATTCAATGCGAAGTTCGGCCAGGTATTCAAGAAGCTTTTCCCGATTCCATGTATTCAATATTTATCTCCTCAGGCACCATCTGGGCCATGTGGAGACGAATCGTAGGCAGAAGGGAAAGTACCGTCTATGAATGGCGATCAGGTATTAGTCATTTTGATGGCTGACCCATGCAACTCCGTGGCTTCGCCTCACCCGCCCACGCTGTCCATGTGCAGCACGGCGCGCCGCATCATGTCGCAGAAGTACTCGGCGGCGGGCGTGAGTGGCAGGCCGGCGCGCCTGATCAGGCACACCGGTGGCGCGGGCAGCAGCTCGCGCACGTGGATGGGCGCCACCTTGTCGCGCAGCAGGGGCGACATGATCCACTGCACTGGCGCCATCATCAGCAGGTCGGAATAGACCATGCCCACCAGGAAGCTCAGCGTCGAGTGCAGTTGCATCTTGAGCCGGGGGGCGGGCAGGCCGTGTTTGGCGAACAGCGGGCCCAGTTCGTCCTCGGCGATGTGGGTGATGGAGGTGGAGATCCACTCGGCCTCGATCAGGTCTTTCAGCGACCGCGCCTGCCCCAGCGGGTGGCCCTTGCGGCCCACGATCACGCGGGTGTTGTCGAACAGCTTTTCCACCAGCAGGTCGGCGCCCACGTCGGCCGGCGCCGGTCCGATGTAGCAGTCGACCCGGCTCTCCCTGAGATCCAGTTCGATGGTGGGGAAGACCGCATCGATGATGTCCATGGTCACATTCGGGTAGCGCTGGCGGAAGGGCCGAAGCGCGTTGGGCAGCAGGGCCAGGTGGGGCACGCTGGACAGTGCCACCGTCAGGCGGCCGTGGGTCTCGCCGCGCAGCTGGTCCAGCTCTTCCTGGGCCCGGCGCAGCTCGTTCTGCACGCTGCTGGCGCGGCGCAGGAAGACCTGGCCCATGGGGGTGAGCTGCACGCCGGTGCCGGTGCGCTCGAACAGCACCACGCCGAGTTCGCGTTCCAGCTCCTGGATGCTGCGGGTCATGGCCGGCTGCGAGCCACCGGTCTGCCGCGCCGCGGCACGCAGGCTGCCGCGCTCGGCCACGGCCAGGAAGTCGCGGATGGCGTTGAGTTTCATCGTGTCTCCTGTGCTCGCCCGGGTGGATGGCGTCGATTGATTGATCGCATTTTCACATCACATTCGGGAAATTGTCATCTTCCTGCATAGCCAGGGTGTTTTTACGATCAGCACCAGTTCGACGCAAAGCCCTTCGGCACCGCGTCATCGCGACAGGAGACAAGCCAATGAACACCACCTTGTTGGGCAGGAATGTGCTGATCGTGGGGGCCGGCCCGGTGGGCCTGGCGCTGGCGATCGAGCTGGGCCACCGCGGCATTTCGTGCCTGTTGATCGAGCGCAACGACCGCGTGGGCTACGCGCCCCGCGCCAAGACCACCAACGTGCGCACCCGCGAGCACTTCCGCCGCTGGGGCATTGCCGACACGCTCAAGGCGGCCTCGCCCCTGGGCACGGACTACCCGTCCAACGTGGTCTTCTGCACCCGGCTGGCGGGCCCCGAGATCACCCGTTTCGAGAACGCCTTCTACTGTGCGCCGGGCCGCAACCCGCTGTATTCGGAGCACTCGCAGTGGGTGCCCCAGTACACGGTGGAGGAGGTCATGCGTGCCCACGCCGAGACCTTGGCCGGGGTGGAAATCCGCTTCCGCCACGAGCTCAAGACCTTCGAGCAGGACGGCCAGCGTGTGCGCGCCGTGGTGCGCGATCTGGAGCGTGGGCGCGACTTCGACGTCGAAGCCGACTACCTGGTCGGGGCCGATGGCGCCCGCAGCCTGGTGCGCGAACTCATCGGCGCCAAGCTCGAGGGCACCTACGGTCTGTCCCGCAACTACAACGTGGTGTTCCGCGCGCCCGGGCTGGCTCAGGCCCACGCCCATGGCCCGGCCATCATGTACTGGCAGGTCAATGGTGACGCCCCCAGCCTGATCGGGCCCATGGACCGTGGCGACAAGTGGTTCTTCATGCCCACCGGCATCCGTGAAGGCTACAAGCTGGACCCCGCCGACGCGCCGGCACTGATCCGCCAGGCCACCGGCATCGACCTGCCCTACGAGGTCTTGTCCACCGACGAGTGGGTGGCCAGCCGCTTCCTGGGGGACAAGTACCGCGACCGCCGCGTCTTCCTGGCCGGCGACGCCTGCCACCTGCACCCGCCGTTTGGGGGCTATGGCATGAACATGGGCGTGGCCGATGGCGTGGACCTGGGCTGGAAGCTGGCCGCCGTGCTGCAGGGCTGGGGCGGATCGCGGCTGCTCGACAGCTACGAGCGCGAGCGCCGCCGGGTCCACGACATGGTGCTGGACGAGGCGGTGATGAACCACTCGATGCTGAGCAACCAGCTGTGGCAAGCCGGGCTGGACGCCGACAGCGACGCGGGCGCCGCCCTGCGCCGCGAGGCCGGCGCGCGCATCCAGACGGCCAAGATCCGGGAGTTCGCCACCCTGGGGGTGGTCAAGGGCTACCGCTACGAGGATTCGCCGGTGATCGTGCCCGATGGCAGTCCGGCGCCGGGCCACGACTTTCTCAACTACGTGCCTTCGTCGCGTCCTGGCGGCATCGCCCCACATGTGTGGATGCACGACGGCAGTTCGCTCTACGACCACTTCGGTCCCGGCTTCACGCTGATCGCTTCCAAGGACGCGCCCTCGGCCGCCGTGGAGCAGGTCCGCCTGCAGGCCCACAACGCCGGCGTGCCGCTGACCGTGATCCAGCCCAACGAGGCCGGTGTGGCGGAGCTGTACCCGCGCCGCTTCACCCTGGTGCGTCCCGATCAGCACGTGGCCTGGCGCGGCGACGCCTGGCCCCACGCCACGGTGGCGCTGTTCGAGCAGGTGTCGGGCCGTGCCAATGCCTTCGTGCCGGTGGCGGTCGCGGCTTGAGGCCGACGTCAATCCCAGGAGACATGGACATGGCCCCCAGCATTTTCCCCAGCCGCCGCCCTGGCGTGGTCGCCGTGCATTCGGTGGACCGCTTTGTGTTCACCGTGCCCGACCTGGCCGTGGCCCGGCGTTTTTACGAGGCCTTCGGACTGGACGTGCGCCAGCACGGCCAGCGCCTGGACCTCCACGCCTTCGGCCACCCGCATTGCTGGGCCTCCGTCTTCGAGGCCGGTGATCGCAAGCAATTGCGGTACCTGAGCTACGGCATCTTTGCCGATGACCTGCCGGTGTTCAAGGCGCGCATTCAGTCCTTGGGCCTTGCGGTCGAACCGCACCCACTCGCGGCGGGGCTGGAGCGCGGTGACAGCCTGTGGTTGCGCGATCCCGACGGCATCGCCACCCAGCTGGTGGTGGCGCCCAAGGTCTCGCCCTCGGCCAAGACCCAGCCCAGCCCGGTGGCCGCGGTGCCGGCCGGCGCGGGTGCGGCGCCCAGCCGCGGCCGCGTGGCCCAGGTGCGCCCGCGCTACCTGTCACACATCCTGCGTTTCACGCCCGACGTGCCCCGTCTGGTGGCCTTTGGGCACGAGGTGCTGGGCCTGCGCCTGGCCGACCGCTCGGGCGAGGTGATCGCCTTCACCTACACCCCCCACGGCAGCGACCACCACCTGGTGGCCTTCGCCAAATCGCACGCCCCCGGCCTGCACCACAGCAGCTGGGACGTGGGCAGCGTCAACGAGGTGGGCCTGGGCGCCGAGCAGATGCGCGACGCCGGCTGGGGCCAGGGCTGGGGCGTGGGACGCCACGTGCTGGGGTCCAACTACTTCAACTACGTGCGCGACCCCTGGGGCAGTTTCTGCGAGTACTCGTGCGACATCGACTTCGTGCCCGCCGATCTGGACTGGCCCGCCGCCGACCACGCGCCGCAGGACGCGCTCTACGTCTGGGGGCCCGCCGTGCCCGACGACTTCATCACCAACCACGAGCAGCCTGCTGCTTGACCGGATTTCAAACGCACCACCGAAAGAGACACACCATGAGACTGATTGCCTTCAAGAACACCCGCGGCCAACCCGCACTGGGCGCCCGCGTGGGCGATGAGCTGATCGACCTGACCGCACTGGGCCTGCCGGCCTCGCTGGACGAACTGCTGCGCCAGGGGGATGCCGGCTTGTCCGCCGCGCGTGCCGCCATTGCCAGCGCCGGTCCGGCGCAGCGCCGTCCGTTGGCCGGCATCACCTACCTGCCGCCGGTGCTCAATCCCACCAAGGCCTTTGCCATCGGCCTGAACTACGTCGACCACGCCACCGAAAGCAAGTTCGAGGCGCCCAAGTTCCCCGTGATCTTCCACCGCTACCCGTCGTCGTGGGTGGCCCACGACCAGGCGCTGGTGCGCCCGCACATCTCGAACCAGTTCGACTACGAAGCCGAGCTGGTGGCGGTGATCGGCAAGGGCGGCCGCTACATCAGCAAAGAGAAGGCGCTGGAGCACGTGGCCGGCTACAGCCTGTTCAACGACGGCTCGGTCCGCGACCACCAGTTCCGCTCCAACCAGTGGATGATGGGCAAGAACTTCGACGACAGCGGCAGCTTCGGCCCCGAGTTCGTCAGCGCCGACGAACTGCCCGTCGGCGCGGTGGGCCTGCAACTGCAGTGCCGGCTCAACGGCGAGGTGCTGCAGAACGCCAACACCCGCGACATGATCTTCGACATCGCCACCCTGGTGGCCGCCTGCTCCGAAGCCATGGCCCTGCTGCCGGGCGACATCATCATCACCGGCACCCCGGCCGGTATCGGCCTGGCCCGTTCGCCGCAGGTGTTCATGAAGCCGGGCGATGTCTGCGAGGTCGAGGTCGAGGGTGTGGGCATCCTGCGCAACACCGTGGTCGACGAACGCTGATTCCATCTCACCCCACAACACGGAGACAAACACATGAAGACCATCCAATACCTCGCCGCCCTGGCCCTGGTGGCCAGCACTGGCGCCATGGCCCAGTTCGCGCCCAGCTCGGCGGTCAAGATCAGCAGCGTGTTCCCCACCGGCAGCGGGCCCGACGTGGTGGCGCGCGTGGTGGCCGAGAAGCTGCAGGGCCGCTGGGGCCAGCCGGTGATCGTGGACGCCAAGCCCGGTGGCGCCGGCGCCGTGGCCATCAACGGCATGAAGGGCGCGGCCCCCACGGGCAACGACCTGGTGGTGGTGGACGTGGGCAACCTGTCCATCAACCCCCTGATTTTCAAGAAGCTGTCCTACGACCCCCAGGCCGACCTGGTGCCCGTGGCCTTGTTGTACAAGACCGCGTTTTTCGTGGCCGTGGCCGCCGACAGCCCGTTCAAGACCTACAAGGACCTGATGGCCGCCGCCGCGCACAAGAACGCGCCGCTGCGCTACGGTTCCAACGCCGTGGGTGGTCCCATCCACCTGGGTTCGGCCCGACTGGAAACCGCCATGGGCACCGAGATGCTGCACGTGCCCTACAGGGAGACCTCACAGCTCTACGCCGCCGTGGCCACGGGCGAGATCCACTGGGCCTACGGCAGCGTGGCCACGGCCGGCGGCCTGGTGCGAGGCAACCGCCTGCGTTTCCTGGCGGTGGCCGACACCCGGCGCTCGCCCGCCATGCCCGAGGTGCCGACGCTGGAAGAGGCCGGTGGCCCCAAGGGACTGGACGCCCTGACCTGGGTCGCCCTCATGGCGCCCAAGGGCACGCCCGCGCACGTGGTGGCCGACATCAACAAGGCCGTCAACGACGCCTTGTCCCAGAACGACGTGAAGGAGAAGATGGCCAGCTTCGGCTTCGCCATCAGCACCGGCCCGGCGCAGCAGGTCGCCGACCTCATGAGCGCCGATCGGGCGAACTACGCCGATGTGCTCAAGCGGGTCAAGGTGAGCATCGATTGAAACGCTCAGCCAAACCGCGTCGGCGCGTAGGGCAGGGGATCGACCACCGGCGTGGCGCCTTCGATCAGGTCGGCCAGCAGGCGGCCACACACCGGCCCGAGGGTGAAGCCCTGATGGGCATGGCCGAAGTTGAACCACAGGCCCCGGTGGCGCGGCGCTGCACCCATCACGGGCAGCATGTCGGCCGTGCAGGGGCGCGCGCCCAGCCAGGGCGTGTCTTCCACCGGCTCGGGCAGGTCGACCAGTTCGCTTGCCAGCGCGTGCGCGCGCTCCAGCTGCACCGGCGTGGGGGGCGCGTCCAGTCGCGCGAACTCGGCGCCGGTGGTGATGCGCACGCCCTGCTGCATGGGCACGATAACCAGCCCGCGGTCGGCGTCCAGCATGGCCAGGTGCGGCGCCTCGCCGCCCCGGTAGTGCCGGTGGTAGCCGCGCTTGACGAACAGCGGATAGCGGTAGCCCAGCGAGCGCACCAGCGGGTCCGACCAGGGTCCCAGCGCCACCACCGCGTGTTCGGCGTCGATCGCACCCTGTTCGGTGTCCACCTGCCAGCCGCTGGCGCTGGCGCGCAGGCTGCCAGCGTCGCCGCGCACGATGTGCCCACCTTCGCGGGTGAACAAGGCCGCATAGCGGCTCACCAGTTCGCCCGGGTTGCTCACGGCCCAGCTGTCCTTCCAGTGGACGGCGCCCGCCAGCCGCCGGCGCAGCGCCGGTTCGGCCGCCGCCAGGGCGTCCGGGTCCAGTTCGGCGTGTTGCAGCCCGTGCGACTGCGCCAGGGCGCGCGCGCGTTCAACGCCTTGCACATAGGACGCCGCCTCGCGGTACACAAACAGAAAGCCGTCGTGCCGCACCAGGTCGGAAGCGCCGGCGCGCTCGATCAGGGGCGCGTGTTCGGCGGTGCAGTGTTCGATCAGGCGGGCGTGGGCCTGGGCGATCACCGCGTGCCGTGCGGGCTGGGAGTTGGCGAAGTAGCGGGCCAGCGGGCCGGCCACGCCGGGCAGGGCGCCCAGGTGGTAGTTGACGTCGACGCCGCGCTTGAAGGCCGCGCGCGCCAGCGTGGTGGCATCGCGCGGAAACGGGTAGGGCTCCACCGCCTCGCGCTGGATCAGGCCGGCGTTGCCGTAGGAGGTTTCGCGCCCGGGCTCGCGGCGGTCGACCAGGGTGACGGCATGGCCGCGCAGCGCCAGCTGCAGGGCCGTGCAGGTGCCGATCATGCCGGCACCGAGGACCAGCACCTGGCGCTTCATGCGCGGGCGCGCGCCACCACGGTCAGCTCCAGGCGCGCGACGGGCAACATGAGGTCGGCGCGCACCGTGGTCCGCACCGGGTAGGGCGCCGTGAAGCGGCTGGCGTAGACGCGGTTGAAGGCGGCGAAGTCCTCGGCGTGGGTGAGGTAGGCGGTGACCGAGACGATGTCGTTCAGCCCCAGGCCCTGGGCGTCCAGCGTGGCCGCGATGCGGTCCAGCGTCAATGTGGTCTGTGCTTCGATGCCTTCCGGGATGGCGCCGTCGGCGCCGAGCGGCAGTTCGCCGGCGAGAAACACGAGCTCGCCGCTGGCGCGGACCTTGGAGAACGGAAGCGTGGGGGTCTGTGTCATGGTGGGTCCTTGGATGAGGCCTGATTATTTCCCGGTCGAGCGTGGCGTCCTACGGGTAAAAAATGAAAACTGCGTTGCGATGAAAGCAACGCATCCGCCTTCAGCCCTCGCGCGCCAGGGCATCGCGCAGGTGGTTGATGAAGGCGCGCGCGGCGTCGGGCAGGTGGCGCCCGGCCAGGGACTGCACCTCGAAGTGCCGCTCGTTCATCTCGCGGTCCCGCAGCGGCACGGCGCGCAGGGCGCCGCTGGCCAGGTGCTGGCGCAGCGCCGTTTCACCGCAGAAGGTGATGGCCTGGGTGCCGATCACGTAGTTGACCAGGGGGTAGAGGTGGGTGCTGGTGACCACCGGCTCCAGGTGCAGGCCCTGCCGGCTGCAGCTGATGTCCAGCAACTGGCGCAGGGTGGAGGCCGGCGCCGGCAGGGCCAGCGGGTAGGCCAGCACCTGGGTCAGCGAGAGCTGGCGCTTGAGGGCCAGCGGGTGTTTCGCGGCCATGACCGCCAGCACCGGCGCGGGGTGGCGCAGTTCGACCTCCAGCCCACGTTCGGAGGAGAGGCTCACGGTGACGCCGATGTCGGCCTCGCCCTCGCGCACGCGGCGCACCACCTCGGACTGCACACACATGTCGAGCAGGAACACGATGCCCGGGCGCTGGGTCTGGAACTGGGCGATCAGCGTGGGCAGGAACTCGTAGGCAAATCCCTCGGTGGCGGCGATGCGCACCTGCCCGACGCGCAGCCCGCGCAGAGCCAGGATGTCCTCGGTCACGCGCTCGATGTCCAGCCAGGTGCGCCGGGCGTGGGCGGCCAGCAGTTCGCCCGCCGAATTGAGCACCATGCCACGTGCGCGGCGGTCGAACAGCAGGGTGTCGAGTTCGCGCTCCAGGCGGGCGATCTGGCGGCTCACGGCCGAGGGCGCCACGTCCAGGCGGGCGGCGGCCTCGGTCACCGAGCCGGCGTGCACTACCTCCATGAAATAGCGCAGGGCCATTTCCTGCAAGACGCGCTGGTTGATCTGCCTGGCCACGGCACTGTGGGTGATGCGGCGCGTCGAATCGGGTCGGGAACGGGTGCTCATAGGGGTTGGAAGCTTAGCCATGGATTGCGTCAGGCGCAACGCAACGTTCATGGTGTTGACGTTGCTGCATTGGCCGTAGCTTTTTAGCATGGACCCACCCACCGCCCCTTCCTCCACCCAGTCCCTGCCATGCACATCCATCTGCCCACGCTCTCCTCGCGCCGCGCCTTCGTGTCGGCGGCCTGTGCCCTTGCCGCCTTGTCCGCCGGCATGGGGCCGGTCCTGGCCCAGGAGGCCTACCCGGCCCGGCCCATCACCATCGTCGTTCCGTTTCCGCCAGGGGGCAGCGCTGACACCGTGAGCCGCCTGGTGGGCAAACGCATGTCGGATGTGCTGGGCCAGTCGGTGGTCATCGACAACCGCCCGGGCGCCGGCACGGCCGTCGGCGCGGGTTTCGCGGCCAAGGCGCCGGCCGACGGCTACACGCTGTTCGTCAGCTCGGGCTCCACCTTCACCGTGAACCCGGCGTTGCGCCCCAACCTGCCCTACGACGCGGTCAAGAGCTTCGATCCCATCGGCATCGTCGGCCGCATCCCGCTCATCGTGCTGGCCAACAAGAGCGTGCCAGCGAGCAACGTCAAGGAGTTCGTGGCCGCCATCAAGGCCGCGCCCGGCGCCCTGACCTACGCATCATTTGGCAGCGGCACCACCTCGCATTTCACGGCCGAGATCGTGCTGCAGGCGGTGGGCGGCAAGATGCTGCACGTGCCCTACAAAGGCAGCGCGCCCGCCATGACCGACCTGATCGGTGGCCAGGTGGCGTTTTCGGTGGACACCGTGACCGCGGCCCTGCCACAACTCAAGGCCGGCAAGATCAAGGCCATCGCGGTGACGACCGCCAAACGGTCCTCGCAGCTGCCCGATGTGCCCACCTTTGCCGAGGCCGGCTACCCCGATGTCAACGCCGACACCTGGATCATGATGGTTGCGCCCAAGGGCACGCCCGACGCGGTGCGCGCCAAGCTGGAAAAGACCCTGGCCGGCATCGTCACCGATCCCGCCACCAAGACCGCCCTGCAGGCGCAGGGCGTGGAGCCGATCTACGGCAACGCCAAGGCATCGGTCGAACAGATCGACAAGGAGCTGCCGCTGATGCGCGCCGTGGCCCGCCGCGCCAACATCCAGGCAGATTGAACGGGAACACCCCCGTCGCTTGCCCACTGCGTGTGGCCGCATCCCCCCTCAAGGGGGCGACACCAGCCGTCCGGCGAAGCCGGCCCGGCGGTGTCCCCCGGTGGGGAGGTTGGGCGGTCTGCCTTGACCTCCATTGATTTTTTCTTCTGCCATGGCTGCTCTGTCACCCAACTCCCTCGTCGAAACCTCCGCCGTCGAGCTGCGTCGCCTGATCGGCGCGCGCCAGCTCTCGCCGGTCGAACTGCTCGATGCCTGCATCGAGCGCATCGAGCGCGTCAACCCCTTCGTCAATGCGGTGACCGCCACCTGTTTCGAGCGCGCCCGGGTGGAGGCCCGCGCCGCCGAGCAGGCCGTGATGCGCGGTGACACGCTGGGCCTGCTGCACGGCCTGCCGATGGGCGTGAAGGACCTGGAGCCCACCGCCGGCCTGCTGACCACCTTTGGCTCGCCCGCCTTCCGTGGCCACGTGCCCGAACACGACATCGAACTGGTGGCGCGGCTGCGGCGCGCTGGCGCCATCGTGGCGGGCAAGACCAATGTGCCCGAGATGGGCGCGGGCGCCAATTCGCGCAACCCGGTCTGGGGCGCCACCGGCAACCCCTTCAATCCCAACCTGAACGCGGGCGGCTCGTCCGGCGGTTCGGCCGCGGCCCTGGCCTGCGACATGTTGCCCGTGTGCACCGGCTCGGACACCGGGGGCTCGCTGCGCATCCCGGCGGCCAAGTGTGGCGTGGTGGGTTTCCGGCCATCGCCTGGCGTGGTGCCCAGCGTGCGCAAGCTGCTGGGCTGGACGCCGATTTCGGTGGTCGGCCCGATGGGGCGCACGGTGGAAGATGCCTGCCTGCAGCTCGCGGCCAGTGCCGGCATGCACGCCGGCGACCCCTTGAGCTACCCGCTGGACCCGTCGGTCTTCCTGCGGCCGGCCGCCGCCGACCTGGGCCGCCTGCGCGTGGCCTGGACCACCGACTTCGGTGTCTGCGACGTGGACCCGGACATCCGCGCCACCTTCGCGGCCAAGATCGCCGCGATGAAGCACCTGTTCGCGCGCTGCGACGAGGTGCGCTTCGACCTGGGCGATGTGCACCGCTGCTTCGACGTGCTGCGCGCCGAGGCCTTCGTGGCCGGCGCGCGCGAGGCCTACGAAAAGGACCCGGACAGCCTGGGCGTGAACCCACGCGCGAACTACGAGATCGGCATGAAGATGAGCCTGCTCGACAGCGCCTGGGCGCAGGCCGAGCAGACCCGCATCCTGCAGCGCTTCCAGTCCACCTTCGCCGACTACGACCTGGTGCTGTCGCCGACCACGCCGGTGTCGCCCTTCCCCTGGACCGAACCCCATGCCCGCGTGGTGGGCGGCCAGCCGCAGGCCAACTACTACCGCTGGCTGGCGCTGACCTATGTGGTCACCCTGACCACCCACCCGGCGATCAGCCTGCCCTGCGGCACCGACCAGCGGGGCATGCCCTTCGGGCTGCAGGTGGTGGGGCCATTTCGGGGCGATGTACAGGTGCTGTCGGCCTCGCTCGCGCTGGAAAAGGCCTTTGCCGACGACCCGGTGCTGCGGCGCCCGCGCCCCGACCTGGCGGCGCTGCGCCGGCCCGATCCGGCGCTGGACAGCATCGTCACCGCGCCGCCGCTGCTGCAGGGCAGGGCTGGCGCGGCCGAGGGCAGTTCGGTCGTCTGACGGATCCTGGGTATCGACGCCTGTCGGACGCGGGCGGTCATAGCCACACACCGGTGCAGGGGGCCAGCTGGTAGTACAGTCGGCCGTTTTCTCGCCGACATCCCCAGGACCCCGTCAGAAAGACCTCTTCCATGACCTACCCCAACACCCAGCTGTTCATTGACGGGCAGTGGCAGGACGCCGAAGGCGGCCGCACGCTCGCCGTCTTCAACCCCGCCACCGGCCAGGAAATCGGTCGTGTGGCCCACGCCAGCAAGGCCGACCTGGACCGTGCCCTGGCCGCCGCCCAGAAGGGCTTCGAAACCTGGCGCGACATGACCGCGGCCGAGCGCAGCAAGCTCATGCGCCGCGCTGCTGGCCTGATGCGCGAACGCGCCGAAGCCATCGGCCGCCTGATCACGCAGGAACAGGGCAAGCCCCTGGCCGAAGGCAAGGGCGAGGCGCTGGCCGCTGCGGACATCATCGAATGGTTCGCCGAGGAGAGCTTCCGCATCTACGGCCGCATCGTGCCCGCGCGCGGCGGCCTGCACGTGCGCCAGATGGTGCTGAAGGATCCAGTGGGCCCGGTGGCGGCCTTCACGCCCTGGAACTTCCCCATCAACCAGGTGGTGCGCAAGGTGGCGGCGGCGCTGTGCGCTGGCTGCTCGATGCTGGTGAAGGCGCCCGAGGAAACCCCGGCCGGCCCGGCCGCGCTGATCCAGGCCTTCCATGACGCCGGCCTGCCCGGCGGCGTGCTGGGCCTGGTCTATGGCAACCCGGCCGAGATCTCCAGCTACCTGATCCCGCACCCCGTCATCCGCAAGATCACCTTCACCGGCTCCACCCCGGTGGGCAAGCAGCTGGCGGCTCTGGCCGGCCAGCACATGAAGCGCGTGACCATGGAGCTCGGCGGCCACGCGCCGGTGATCGTCTGCGAGGACGCCGACATCGCCCTGGCCGTCAAGGCCGCGGGCGCGGCCAAGTTCCGCAACGCCGGCCAGGTCTGCATCTCGCCCACCCGCTTCCTGGTGCACGAAAGCATTGCCCGCGACTTCGCCAGCGCGCTGGCGCAGCACGCCACCGGCCTGAAGGTGGGCGACGGCCTCGCCGAGGGCACGCAGATGGGTCCGCTGGCCAACCCGCGCCGCCTGACGGCCATGGCCGAGTTCACGAAGGACGCGGTCGAGCGTGGCGCCACCCTGGTGTCGGGCGGTTCGCGCATCGGCGACGCCGGCAACTTCTGGCAGCCCACCGTGCTGGCCGACGTGCCACTGGACGCCCGCGTGTTCAACGACGAGCCTTTCGGGCCCATGGCCGCGATCCGCCCGTTCAACACCCTGGACGACGCGATCAAGGAAGCCAACCGGCTCGACTTCGGCCTGGCCGGCTATGCCTTCACCCGCTCGCTCAAGAACGCCGATCTGCTGGCGCGCAAGGTGGAGGTGGGCATGCTCTGGATCAACCAGCCGGCCACACCCTCGGCCGAACTGCCCTTCGGCGGCATCAAGGATTCGGGCTACGGCTCCGAAGGCGGCCCGGAGGCGGTGGACGCCTACCTGAACGCCCGCGCGGTGTCGATCACCAACGTCTGAGCATCGCCGCGCACCACGTCCGCGCGGTCAGCCCGCGGCGGCGTGGCGGGCCGCCACCTGGGCCCACCAGCGCTCGAAGCCATCGGCCAGCGGGCCGCGCAGCGCGGCCCAGTCCTGCAGCACGGTGAAGTGGTCGGCCTGGGGCACCTCGATGCATTGGCTCCAGTGCCCCTGCGCCTGCCAGCGCTGGTGCATCCGCGTGTTCTGCGCCAGAAAGGCCGGCGTTTCGGCGCCCCCCACCCGCCACACCGCCGGCACACCCGTCGCGCCCACCTGCGATAGCGTGGATTGGGCGCGCGCGGACCCGGTATCCAGCCGGAGACGCTGGTTCAGCGTGGTGTCGAGCAAGGGGGCCAGGTCGTAGATGCCGCTGATGGCCCACACGCCATCGACGCGGGCGGGGTCGGTCGTGGCCAGCGCGGCGTTGCGCAGGCCCAGGCCGCTGGCCCGGTGTGCGCCCGCCGAATGGCCGGCCACGGCGTCCACCAGCTGGTTCAGGGTCACGTCCGGACAGCCGCCGCAAAAAAATCGAAGACCTGCCGGGGGTGGGGACCATAAGGCCGGTCGAGCGCCGCGTGGGCTTGTCGCGCCACGGCGTCGCTGTCCTGCTGGTATTGCGCCAGCAGCGTCGCGCAACCCGCGCGGCCCTGACCTTCAACGTACTGAAACTGGTGGTCATCGGCGCGCTGCATGTGAGGTCCCTTTGGGTGTGAGCGGGGCCAGCGTACACGATGCGCGACACGCGGCACGGCGGGGCCTCCGTGTCCACGAGGCAGGCCTTGCGCGTTCACACCGTTGTCATCGAAATGACACGCGAAAGGAAAAGAATAGGGTTTTTACTTATCGCGACGTGTGACTAAGAACGCATCAGACAGTGGTCCACTTCGTGCCGAACTGTTCCAGCCGCCCTGGCGGCCCTCGCTGATCAGGATCAGCCTGGTGCTGGCGGTGGCCGCGCTGACCGTGATCTGGGCCGGCGTCTGGCACCGCACGCAGTCCGAGCGGCAGGCGCTCGAAGCCAACGCACTGGCCCAGCAGCGCGGCGTGGCCGTGATCTTGTCGGAGAACCTCACCCAGGTGGTGGACCGCGGCCGATTGATCGCCATCGCGGCATCGGCCTGGTTCGAGGACCCGCAACCGGACGCCATCCATCGCCTGGGGGGCATGCTGGCCGCCGACCAGGCCTTTCTGCGCGGTGTGCTTTACGACGCGGCGCTCAAGCCGCGCTTCCAGTCGTCACCCCTGTTCGAGGGCGCCGATTTCATGCAGCAGCTGCGGCAGGCGGTGGGCCGCCTTCACACCCCTGGCGGTTCGTCGGTCGAATTCGTGGGCGACCCGACACGCCGGTCCGATCGTTGGGACGTGCCGCTGGTGCTGCCGGTCTTCGAGCCGGGTGGCGCCGTGCGCGGCTACCTTCTGCTCAGCCTGGACCTGGGCTACCTGTTGAGCCTGTACCGCGACGTCGAGCTCGGACCGTCGGGCTCCATCCATGTGCTGGCGCGCGATGGCACCGCCGTGGCGGAAGCGCGCCCGGAGGGTTTGTCGGGCCCGCGCAAGCTGCGCCAGATGGCCGATATCGCCGCCAGCCCGTCCGTCGATGGCCACCTGACGCTGGACATGCGCGGCGACGGTGATACACAGCTCTCGGTGTTCCGGCGCTCGGACCGAACACCGTTCACCGTGGTCGTGAGCCGTGGCCGCGACGACATCCTGGGCGCCCACACGCGCTTCAGCCTGGGTGTCTGGATCACGCTGTGCGCGCTCACGGCGGTGCTGGTGCTGGTCGCCTGGGTGTGGTTGCGCAGCCTGCGGCGACAACAGTCGCTGATCAACGCCCTGAGCCGTTCGGACCACGAAAAACACGGCCTGATCGTGCTGTTGGAGGACGAAAAATCGCGCGCGCTGACGCTCGCGTCCTTCGATCATCTGACAGGGCTGAACAACCGCCGCATGTTCAACGAGCTGGCGGCGAGCCACCTGGCCGCGGCGCGGCGCAGCAAGAAGCACTACGCGCTGCTGTACTTCGACCTCGACCGCTTCAAGCTGATCAACGACTCCCTGGGGCACCACGTGGGTGACCTGCTGCTGCAGGCGGTGGCCGATCGCCTGCGCGAGAACGTGCGCAGCAGCGACATCGTCGGCCGCATGGGCGGGGACGAGTTCGCGGTGCTGATCACCGGGGTCGAGAACGTGGCCGACATCGACGTGATCGCCGCCAAGCTGGTGGCCGAGATCAGCCGGCCCTACCCGGCCCTCGATGGCCATGAGGTGCATGTGACGCCCAGCATCGGCATCGCCTTCTTTCCGCGCGATGGCCACGACATCACGGTCTTGTGCCGCAACGCCGACGCGGCGATGTACCAGTCCAAGCGGGCGGGGCGCGGCCGCTACACCTACTACGACGCGGCGATGAATCCGTCGGGCTCGCGCAGCCTGACGCTGGAGCGCCAGCTGCCGCGCGCCATCGCCGATGGCGAACTGGTGCTGCACTTCCAGCCCAAGGTCCAGCTCAGCGACATGCGCATCGTCGGGCTGGAGGCATTGGTCCGCTGGCGACACCCCGAATTCGGGCTGGTGTACCCGGGCGAGTTCATCGCGCTGGCCGAGGCGTCCGGGTTGATCGCCGAGCTGGGCGACTGGGTCATGGCGGCGTGCTGCTCGCAGCTGGCGGCCTGGAAGTCGCAAGGGCTGCCGACCGTGCCGGTCGCCTTCAATGTCTCGCCCCACCAGTTGCGCGACGAGCAGGTGGTGCAGCGCATCGCTTCGCTGCTGGACCAGCACGGCCTGACGGCGCAGGACATCGAGATCGAAATCACCGAGAGCTGCCTGGTCGAGCCCATCGACGTGGCGGTCCGGGTGCTGGGCCGGCTGGAAGCCATGGGGCTGCGCATCGGGCTCGACGACTTTGGCAGTGGCTTCTCCAGCCTGAGCCAGGTGCGCCACCTGCCCATTCATAAGCTCAAGATCGACCGCTCCTTCGTCAACGACCTGCGCAGCAGCAACGACGTGGGTGTGATCGTCACCTCCATCATCACGCTGGCGCACAACCTGGGCATGCGCGTGGTGGCCGAGGGGGTGGAGTTGATGGACCAACTCCTGTACCTGAAGACCGCCAATTGCGATGAGGTGCAGGGCTATTTTCTCAGCCGGCCCGTGGGTGCGGACGACACAGCACGCCTGTTGCAACACGGACACGTCCACCCCCAATGAGTCACCGCTGGCACCGGCAATGGACACGCATGGTGGGGGCCTTGTGCTTGGCATTGGTTCCGGTGTGGGGCTGGGCGTCGGCCTGCGAGGACCCGCGGCCGCTGCGCATGGCGCTGATCCCCAAGTCCAACGTCCAGCAGCAGCGGATCGCCCTCGTGCCTTTGTTGCGTGCACTCGAACTCGCGCTGCAACGGCGGGTCGAGGTGGGTCTGTTTCCGTCCTACGGCGCCGTCATCGAAGGCTTGCTGAGCGACGCCGTCGACGTGGCCGAGCTGGGGCCCGCCTCGTATGCGTTGCTGATGGACCGCGAGGCGTCAGCGGTGGCACCGTTCGCCGCGCTGTCCGGCCGCGACGCCACCGAGCCGGGCAAGGTGGGGGCCTACCATTCGGTGCTCATCACACGCAAGCGCTCCGGCCTGGCCACGCTGCGCCAGCTGAAGGGCCGGAGCGTCGCCCTCACGGACCCGGCCAGCACCTCAGGCGCGCTGCTGCCGCGTTCGGGCATGCGCCAGCTGACCGGCTTGCCGCTGGACGCCTACTTCTCGCGGGTCAGTTACGCCGGCTCGCACGACCGGGCGATTCTCGCGCTCCACTCCGGGCGGGTCGACGCCGCATTCGTCTCCACCAACCGGCTCGACGACGCGGTGCGCAAGGGCGTGCTCGATGGCGACGACATCACCGTGGTCTGGCGTTCGCCCCCGGTGCCGACCGACCCTTTTGTCCTTCGCAACCGCCTGTGTCCCGGCGTCGCGGCGGCCATTCGCGAGGTGTTCCTGAATCCCCAACCGGGCTATGCCGCGATGTTCCAGGGCCTGGATGCCGGCCCGTTCGTGGCGGTGAGCGACCTCGACTACCAAGGGGTTCGGAACCTGCTCGCCAGGGACAAGGACGCGCCCCGCCAGTGATGGGCGCTTGTCCCCCGTTGAGGTGCCCAAAGCTGTGGACAAGCGTGGGCACAAGTCCGCCAGGCCGCGCCGTTGCTGGCGTGGCGGGACATGCCTGAAAAACAGGCATCACAAGCTTGGGGCGCTTCTGCTCAGTGCAGCGCCGACGCGCGTGTCGCCCACGCGCTGTTGACCGGGCTCAGCGGCTTCCAGACCTGCCGCTCCGCGACAAAGGCCTCCGCCAGCGACCGGTCGCCCAGGCGGATCGCGGCTTCGGTCAAGGTCCAGGACAGCACATCGCGTTGCGCGTGGCTGCCGCCAAAGCGGTTGGCCTTGGCGCGCAGCGGCAGCAGCCGGTCGATCGCGCCCGCGTGGTCACCGCGTCCGAAGGCCGCGAAACCTTCACAGGCCGGCACGCCGATTTCGCGGCTCATCATCGCGTTGCTGCCCGTGCCCGACGCGGCACGCCTGACCGCCGCCAGCAGGCGCGCCTGCGCCTCGCCGTCGGCCGCGCCCACGAAGGCCATCATCGCGTTGGCGTCATTGAAGGCATAACACGCATCGTCCACGCGCGTGAGCCACTTCTCGCGCAGCTCAAGCCACCGGTCGCCCACATCGTGGCCCAGCAGGAACAGCCGCCACAGCAGGGCCGAGCCATCGATCAGTTCCAGTGCTTGCCCGAATCCGCCGGCGCCGATCTGGGTGTCGAAGAGGGCCAGCGCCGCGTCAGCGTCGCCGGCATCGAGGTAGAACAGCGCCTGGTGCCACCACAGGTGAAACGCGAACAGGCTGGTGGGGGCCCAGTCGTCGGCGCTTCGCGCGAGGAAGTTGACACCTTCCTGGGGCCGGCCCTCCATTTCCATGACGTGGGTGACGGCATGGACCGCCCAGGCGTCCTGCGGGTTCAGGGCCACCGCCTCCAGGCCACGCGCCTCGGCCCGGGCGTACTCGCCGGCTTCCTCCAGGCCAAAGGCGTGCATGCCCAGCACAAAACCGTAGCCCGGCACACCGCGGTCCCAGCGCGGCAGGACCCGGCCGACCCGGTCGCGCAGCATGCAGGATGAGCCGAGGTAGAAGTCCCCGAGGTGCGCGAACTGAAGCGCCAACAGGTCGCGGGGGCAGGCCATCGACACCCGGCCCCAAGCTTCGGTCGCCCGTTCCCAGTCGCCATCGAGCCAGGCCCGTACGGCCGCGATGTGCCCGCGTTCCCGGTCGTTGGCCTGTGGTGCCAAGGCCTCGGCGGCCACGACACTGCGGATCAGTTCGGGTTCGAAGGCGCGGTCGGTGGCGGTGGCCAGCAGGCCTGCGCGAAAGGCGTGCGCCATCGCGAAGCCCGGGTGTTCGGCGATGACCGCATCGACGGCGACCAACGGGTCCGCCTGGTAAGCGTGCAGCAGGTCAAACGCCTGATCCAGCGCGTCGACCGCTGGCCGATGGGGGTATGACACCGGGTTGTCCCGCTTGTCTCGCATGGCCGACCTCCTGAGGCTGGACAGCAAAAAAAGGCCTGGAACGCGGACTGTACGCCGAGGTGCGTGGGCTTGCCAAGCGCTTGACCCCCGCGCGCACTCAGCGCCGTGCCGCTGTTGCGTTCAGCGTGGTGTGGCAGGAGGTGCAACGGGCTTCAAACACTGGGCGAAGCGCCGCGCATTGGCCCTGTAGTGGGCGGCGCTGTCGTGCAGGCCCTGGATCTGCGCCGCGCTCAGCTCGCGCTTGACCACGGCGGGACTGCCCACGATCAGGCTGCCGTCGGGGAAAACCTTGCCTTCTGTCACCAGTGCGCCGGCACCCACCAGGCAGTTCTTGCCGATCCTGGCGCCGTTGAGCACCACCGCGCCAATCCCGATCAGCGACCCATCGCCAATGTGGCATCCGTGCAGCACCACCTTGTGGCCCACGGTCACGTTCTCGCCAATGGCCAGCGGCGAGCCGGCGTCTGAGTGCAGCACCGAGGCGTCCTGGATGTTGCTGCCGGCGCCAATGGTCATGGGTTCGTTGTCGGCCCGGATGACCGCGCCAAACCACACGCTGGCCTGGTCACCCAGTTGCACCTGTCCCATGACCTGGGCGGAGTCGGCCACCCAGACATCGGCGCCACATTGGGGGGCGTGCCCGTCGATTTCATACAGCGCCATGGCGGTGGCCTTTCTTGTCAGGTGGACGGATGGGCTGCTGGCCGCCTGGGTCAGTCGATCTTGATGTTGGCCTTGGTGACCAGGCGTGCGTAGCGGGCTTGCTCCGTCTTGAGGAAGTTGGCGGCGGCGTCCGGAGTGGTCGGGTTGATGACGTTGTCCTGTTTGGCCATGCTGGCTTTCACATCCGCGTCGTTGAAGGCGGCCACCACGGCGTCGTGCAGGCGCTTGACCTGGGCGGCGGGCAGGCCCTTGGGGCCGATCATGGCGAACCAGCCGGCCACGTCCACGTCGGGGAAGCCCTGTTCGGCGACGGTGGGCACGTCGGGCAGGGAAGGCACGCGCTGTTTGCCCATGACGCCGATGGCCTTGAGCCGGCCCGAGGCGAGGTGGCCCTGGGCGGCGGCCACGGCGGCGACACCGAACTCGACCTGGCCCGACATGATGTCGGTCAGCATGGGGCCCATGCCTTTGTAGGGGATGTGCTGCACCTGCACGTCCAGCGCGTCGACAAACATCTCGCCGGCCAGGTGGATGATGGTGCCGTTGCCCGACGAGGCCATGTTGAACTGGCCCGGTTTGGCCTTGATGAGGACCTGCAACTCCTTGGCGCTCTTGACCGGCACCTTGGCCGGGTTCACCACCAGCACGAAGGGCGATCCGCCCACCACGGTGATGGGTGTGATGTCGTTCAGGCTGTCGTAGGGCAGGCTCTTGAACACGCTCGGGTTGACCGAGTGGTTGTTGGAGATGAAGGCCACGGTGTTGCCGTCGGGCGCGGCCTTCACCAGCGCCTGGGTGCCGGTGATGCCGCCGGCGCCGGGCAGGTTCTCGATCACCACAGGCTGCCCGCCCAGGGCCTTGGACAAGGCGATCTGCGCGGCGCGCACGATGGTGTCCACGCCCGACCCCGCGCCCACGGGCAGGATCACGCGCAGCGGGGTGGCGGGCGCCTGGGCGTGGGCGGTGGCCGCGCCCAACAACGCGGCGGCGGCAAGGGTCAAGGCGGTGCGGCGGGTGAGGGTATTCATGTGTGTCTCCGTTGTTTGTGAGGAAGCGATGCGGGTCAGGCCACGTTCAGCGCGCCCAGCACCTCGTCGGTGTGTTCGCCCACCTTGGCCAGCGGGTGGCGCACGCCGGGGCGGCGTCCGCCCATGAGCAGGGGCAACAGGACCACCTGGGTGGTGCCGCCGGTGTCGGTTTCCATGGGTACCAGGCCACCGCTGGCAATGAGGTGCTCGTCCTGCACCAGTTGGTCGGGGCGCACCACCTTGGCGTAGGGCAGGCCAGCGGCCTGCAGCTGGCCACACAGGGTGTCCAGTTCGTGGTGCCGCAGCGTCTCGCCCAGCTGTTGCAGCAGGGCCGGGCGCACCGCCACGCGCTGGGCGTTGGTGGCCAGGGCCGGGTCCGTGGCGAGGTCGGAGCGTTGCAGCACCTCGCACAACACCAGGAACTGCTTGTCGCTCACGGCGCCGATGAACAGCTGTTCGCCACCGGCCACGCTGAAGGTGTCGTACACGCTCCAGGCCGAGACGCGCGAGGGAAACGGCGGTGGCACCTCGCCCGTCATCTGGAACTGCTGCATGTGCTGGGACGCCAACAGGGCGCAGTTCTCGAACAGGGCGCTCTGGATCTCCTGGCCTTGCCCGGTGCGCTCGCGCTCGCGCAGCGCGGCCAGCACACCGATGGCGCCGAACATGCCGCCCATGATGTCGTTGACCGAGGTGCCGGCGCGCAGCGGGCGGCCCACCGGGCCGGTCATGTAGGTCAGGCCCGCCATGTTCTGCACCACCTCGTCCAATGCCAGGCGGTTCTCGTACGGGCCGGGCAAAAAGCCTTTGTGCGACACGTAGATGAGTTGCGGGAACAGGGCCTTGAGCGCGTCAAAGCCCAGGCCCAGCTTGTCCATCAGGCCGGGGCGGAAGTTCTCCAGCAGCACGTCGCTCTGGCCAATCAGCTCCTTGGCGGCGGCCAGGCCTTCGTCGGTGTGGATGTCGAGCACCACGCTCTTCTTGTTGCGGTTGAAGCTGCGGAAGAAACCGATGCCCAGGCCGGGCAGGTTGCGCGTCTTGTCGCCGCCCGGTGGTTCGATCTTGATGACCTCGGCGCCGAGGTCGGCCAGGATCATGCCGCAGGTCGGGCCCATGACCATGTGGGTGAATTCGACGACGCGCACGCCTTCGAGGGGCAGGCCGGTGGAGGTGGGGTTCATGGGGTGTCCAGTCAAGAAATTCAGATGGCCGCTTGTGCGGCGTTTTGTCCGGTCCTGGGCAGGCCGGCACGCCACAGCGCGCCGTGGGTGGGTTCGCCTTGCAGCCAGCCAGCCACCTTGGCGCGCAGGTCCAGCAGGGCCTGGGTGTCGATGCCGGTGTCGACACCACAGGCGGACAGCATGAAGGCCAGGTCCTCGGTGGCGGCGTTGCCGCTGGCGCCGGGCGCGTGCGGGCACCCACCGATGCCGGCCAGCGAGGCGTCGAAGCGGGTCACGCCCACCTGCAGCGCGGCGTACACGTTGGCCAGCGCCAGGCCACGCGTGTCGTGGAAGTGGCCGCAGCAGAAGCGGTCGCCCGCGAGCTTCATGGCCTGCTCGAACAGCTCGGCCACCGCGCGTGGGTGGGCATAACCCACGGTGTCGGCCAGGCTCACGCGGTCGGCGCCGGCGTCCAGCAAGGCCATCATCAGGCGCAGCACCTCGGCGGGTTGAACCTCGCCTTGCAGGGTGCAGCCAAAGGCCGTGCCCACGCCACCTTCGATCAAGGTCTTGCTGCCCGAGGCGTCGCGGGCGGCGCGCATGCGGCCCATCTCGGCCACCACCTCGTCGGGTGTCTTGCGCAGGTTGGCCAGGCTGTGGGCGTGGCTGGCCGACAGGGGCAGCAGCATGAGGTCGGCGCCACATTCCAGGGCCCGTTCGGCGCCCTTGAGGTTGGGCACCAGCACGCTGGCGACCAGGCCCGGCAAGGTCTTGGCATGGGCCAGCACCTCTGCGGTGTCGGCCAGTTGCGGCAGCAGGCGGGCCGGCACGAAGGAGCCGACCTCGATCTCGCGCTGGCCGGCGGCAAAGGCGGCGTCTATCCAATCGCATTTGCGCGCGGTGGGCAGCACGGTCTGGATGCTTTGCAGGCCGTCGCGCAGGCCGACTTCGCGGATCACAGCTTGAGAGGGGAGGGAGGCCATGGAGTGGTGCGTTGGGTGAGGGTGTTCAGGGGGTGGCTATGAGTCTATGATTTCCATGCAAAACATCCAGTGATGGTTTGGAAGCGTTCGAATTCCATTTCGGAAAATGAAATACGGGTTAACCCCATGAGAGATCTGGACCTCAAGACACTGCGCCTGCTGGTGGCGGTGGTGGACGCCGGCAACATGAAGGACGCCGCAGCGGCGGAGCACATCGAACCCTCGGCCATCAGCAAACGCATCGCCCAGTTGGAGGACGCGCTGGGCACGCCGGTGCTGGTGCGCGGGCGCAAGGGCGCCGCGCCCACGCCGGCTGGGATGGCGCTGCTGGAGCACGCGCGCACCCTGCTGTTCACCCTGGAACGCATCGAGGCCGACATGGCCGCCTTCAAGGGCGGCATCAAGGGCCAGGTGCGGGTGGTGGCGAGTGCTTCGGCCATCGCCGAATCGCTGCTCGACGACTTGGCGCACTTCATGCGCGAGCCCGATCACGCCGACATCAAGGTCGACATCGAGGAGCGCTTCTCCAAGGACGTGGTGGCCATGGTGCGCGACGGCGTGGTGTCGCTGGGCGTGTGCTGGGAAAACGCCGACTTCCGAGGTCTGGAGTCGCGGCCCTACCGCCGTGACGAGCTGTCGCTCGCGGTGCCAGTCGACCACCCGCTGGCCAGGCGCGAGGCGGTGCATTTCGAGGAAACGCTGGACTTCGACCATGTGGGCCTGCCGCCCAGCACCGCCGTCTACACCATGCTGCACCGCGCAGCGACCAAGGTGGGGCGGGGTCTGAGCTATCGGGTGGTGGTGTCCAACTTCGACGCCGCCTTCCGTGTGGTGGGCGCCGGCCTGGGCATCAGCGTGGTGCCGCGCGAGGTGGCCGGCATTTATGTCTCGGCCGGCCAGGTGCGGCTGGTGCCTTTGCTCAACGACTGGGCGCAGCGCCGCTTCGCCATCTGCTACCGCCGCCAGGGCGACCTGACGCCCGCAGCCGAGCGCCTGCTTGATTACCTGTCCCAGCAGGCCGTGAACGGTTGACGTGGATGCGGCGGGGCATCCCCGGCCGCTCTCTGGCCGCAGCCGCGCCAACGCGCCCGGTTCTGGACAGCCGTCCCGAGCGGCTCACCACCTGACGAAGCGAAGCGCCGCGATCAATACGACATCAGGCCTCAAGGAGCTGGTTGGCGCGCGCCAGGTGAAGCCGCTGGCGATCAAGGCGGAGTGAGCGGTCCGGCCCAGCCGCCATGGCGTGGGCGGGCAGGCCCATCAATGGCCCGTGCCCCGCAACAAGCGCCCGAACACATCCGGCGGCCCCATCTGGCCGCCCTTGAGCATGAGCTCCACGCCGTCGAGTCCGGGCTGGTCGGCGTGGACGCGCAGCAGTGGCACACCGGGCGCCAGTGACCCGGCCCAGCGCAAAGCCCAGGGCGCCAGGTGGCGCAGCGCGAAGCTGGAGGTGTCGCCACCGGCCACGCCCACGCGGCGCACCTGGGGCGCGCCTTGCAGCACACCTTGCAGCAGCCGGCCACAGAAGGCAGCGACGTCGGCTGGCGCGGCGCTGTCTGGGCGAGGCGCGGCCGTGCGCGCCATCACCGAATGGCCTTGGTTGAGCAGGGCCACACAGTGCGCGGCGAGGCTGTCGATGGCCGTGCTGCCCAAATCGCTGGGTGAGGTGGGAATGGTGACCGCCGTGTAGTCACCGGCGCTGGCCTGCACCTGCGCGGCCGTCACGGGCGAGAGGCTGCCGACCATCAGGAACACCGGGGTGGAGGCTGGCGCGACGATCGATGCTGGGGGGGGATGGGCCGCGGCGTCG
The DNA here is from genome assembly GCF_038440225.1 of Hydrogenophaga sp. OTU3427. Lineage (NCBI taxonomy): Bacteria > Pseudomonadati > Pseudomonadota > Betaproteobacteria > Burkholderiales > Comamonadaceae > Hydrogenophaga > Hydrogenophaga sp. OTU3427. Next base: position 55,087 of record NZ_JASATI010000020.1, read on the forward strand.
CGTGGCCAGCAGGCGATCAGGGCCTGCGCGACGCTGCTGGCGCCCAGTGCCAGCAGGGGGTGCTGTGCGGCACGTTGCCACAGCAGACGGCCGATGCGTTCGAGGTGGGTCTCGTGGGTGGCGTCGAACAGCACCGCGTCGGGTGCCTTGGCCAGCTGCGCATCGAGCGCCTGGTCCAGCACCTCGTCGCAGGCGGAGTCGAGCGCGCGCAGGTCGATGGCGCCGGTGCGCGTCAGGCCCTGTGCCGCCAGGTGCACGCGCAGATCGGCTTCTCCCATGGGGGTGACCGGGTGGTGGCTCATGGTCGGGTGGTGGTCGATGCGGAAGACCTCGCCACCCGCCGAGGCCGTGGCGTACAGCTGGCCAAAGGCGCAAAAGCGCCCCAGGCTGGGTTGACCGCCAACGATGGGAACCCAGCGGTGCTGGCCATCGAAGCGCAGGGCCTGGAGGCCCACGGCCAGGTTGCCCACGTGGGGGGCGCTGTCGAAGGTCGAGCAGCACTTGTAGTGTGTGACGGTGGGGCGCAGCCGCGTGAACAGGGCGCGCACGCCAGCCAGTTCCTCGCGCATGGCCGCCGGTGCCAATGCGCGTGCGGTGCCGGCCACGCCGAGAGCGTCCAACGGGCCCATGCGATCCAACTGATCGACGGTGGGAACCTGCGGGAACAGGGCGGCCCGCAGGCCGGCGGCCGACAACGTGGCCAAGGTGTCCGAAGCGCCGGTGAAATCGTCACCGTACCAGGCCAGCCGCAGCATGTCTGTCAGGCCCGCTTCAATCGGGCTTGGGCCCGAAAAAATCGAGCGCGGCCTGCAAGGCCGGGGCTTGCGCAGCGGCATCGGCCAGCCGGGTACCGGCCGACCAAGCCGCCCAGGCCTGGCGAATGCTGGCCACGCCGGCGGCCGGGCCCAGGGGGTGGGCCAGGATGCCGCCGCCACACATGAACAACAGGTCGCCGCTGGGCACGGTGTCCAGTGTCTGGGGCAGGGTGCCGGCCCATTGGCCCGAGCTGAAGGCGGGCATCACGATATCGCCTGTGTCGCAGGGGTCGGCGAGGGGTGTCAGGCAGTCGCGTGCGGACACGATCACCTCGTTGTTGTCCTGGGCGAACTTGCCGTCCAGTCCATGCACGTGCATGTGGTCGACGCCGGTCAGGCGCCACAAGGCGGCATAGGCCTGGAAGGCCACGCCCAGGGCCGGGTGACGCGCCCACATGCCATAGCCGTTGCGGTGGCCGTGCAGGATCAGGTCGCATTCGCGGCGCAGTGTCTGTACCGACGACGGGCCGGTCCAGTTCATGGACACCATGGCGCAGGTGCCACCCTCGCTTTGCAGCAGCTCGGCGTGGCGCAGCATGGCATCGTGCTCGTCGCTGATGTTGATGGCCACGATCACCTGTTTGCCGGTGGCGTCACGGTGGGCACGCACGGCGGCCATCACCGCGCGGATGCGGTCGGCCACGGGGGCGTGTTCGGCGTCGCCGCAGCACTCGTCGTCCTTGATGAAGTCCACGCCCGCGCGGCACAGGTCGGCCACCAGGGCGCCGGTTTCGGCGGCGCTCAGGCCCACGTTGGGCTTGATGATGGTGCCCACCAGCGGGCCGGCGGGCACGCCGGCGGCGGCGCGGGTGCCGGGGACGCCGTGGCGCGGTCGCTCGAAGCGGTCTCGGAAGGCGCGGGGCAGCGCCAGCGCTTCCAGCCGCATACCGGTGGTTTCGCCCAGGTCGAACAGGTTGCCGGCCACCGTGGCCCACAGCGTGGGCAGGTTGTGGCCGATGTTGGCGGTGGGGAAGTCCACCGTGATTCGGGCGCGCCGCCACGGCCCGCTGGGTGGATGACGTTGCAGCCAGGCGCTGGGCAGGCTCGGCGCGGACAGGGGAGGCAGCTCTTCCAGCGTGCTGACCGTGGCGCGTGAGCGTTGGCGCAGCGCGTCGGTCTCGCCGGCCACGCGCACGAAGGTCCCGCTGCTTTGTTCGCCGGCCAGCACCTCGGCCACACCGGCCGGGTCCAGTGGCGTCTCGATCAGGTAGGTGGCGCGCAGGGTGTCGTTCATCACAGCTTGGACAGGTCGGGGAAGGGCCGCACCGGGTTCTTGCCGTCCCAGTTGACCGAGGCTTCACGGATCAGGGTGAACATGCGGCCCTTGGGGCCGGCCACTTCGGACAACTCGATGGTGGTGCCGGGCAGGGCACCCCGGTCCTCGAAGTAGACAAAGCGGCCGTTGGCGCCCACCTCGCCGCCCATGCAGACGGTGAAGCCGGCGGCCTCGGCGCGGGCCAGGTCGGCATCGAAGTCCTCCGTCCAGTAGGCCACGTGCTGCACGCCCCGGTGGCCGGCCTGGGTGAAGTCGCGGTACATCGATGGCACGTCGTTGCGGGTTTGCAGCAGCTCGATCTGCAGCGAACCGGCGTTGGCCAGGGCCACCGAGTTGTGGGGCTCGTAGCTCGCACCCCGGTAGTGGTAGTTGCGGATGGGCACACGCGGGTTGTAGAACCAGGGCCCCACGCCCAGCACCTCGGACCAGTGCGCCATCGCGGCCTCGATGTCGGGCACGATGTAGGCCACCTGGCGGATCTCACCAAAAAATCGGCTCATGGTTGTCTCTCACTTCAGCATCAGGTTGGGCAGCCAGGTGGAGGCCGCGGGGACGAAGGTGACGGCCGCCAGCGACAGCAGCAGGCAGACGATCCAGGGGATGGCGGCGCGGATCACACGTTCGACCGGCATGCCGGCCACGCTGCTCACCATGTACAGGCTCATGCCCACCGGCGGCGTGAGCAGGCCGATCATCAGGTTGAGCACCACCACCACACCCAGGTGCACCGGGTCCACGCCGGCGGCGGCCAGGGCCGGCACGATGATGGGGGTGAGAATCAGGATGGCCGCGATGGTCTCCATGATCATGCCGACGACCAGCAACAGCAGGTTGACGATGATCAGCAGCATCCAAGGGTCCCTGGACAGCGACAGCAGCAGATCGGCGGCCTTGGTCGGCACCTGGTCGATGGTCAGCACCCAGGCGAACAGCGCGGCGGCGCCGACGATGAACATCACCCCGGCGGTGGACCGGGTCGTTTCGCGCAAGGCCTCGACAAAGCCCTTCCAGGTGAGCGCGCGGTAGAAGAACATGCCCACCAACAGGGCGTAGACCACGGTCACGGCGGCGGCCTCGGTCTCGCCAAAGATGCCCAGCAGGATGCCACCGATCAGCACCACCGGCGCCAGCAGCGCGGGCGTGGCGAACCACAGCCGCTGCATGAACACCTGGCGGCTGACGGTGATGGTGTCGCGCGGCAGGCCCTCGCGGCGGGCCACCCACCACACCATGCCCATCAGGAACAGCATGATGATCAGCGAAGGGATGATGCCGGCGATCAGCACCTTGACCGGCGAAATCTCGGCCGCCATGGCAAAGATCACCAGCGGGATGGACGGCGGGAAGATGGGCCCCAGCGTGGCGGCCGCCATGCAGATGCCGGCCGAGAAGTGGTCCTTGTAGCCCTGCTCGCGCATCATGTCGATCTGGATGCGGCCCAGCGCGCCGATGTCGGCCAGCGCCGCGCCCGACACGCCCGAGAACACCAGGTGGGTCAACACCGTCACATAGCCCAGGCCGCCACGTATGCGTCCGATCACCATGCGGATGAAATCGAACAGCTGTGCGGTGAGCCCGGTGACGTTGAACAGCGCGGCGGCCAGGATGAACATGGGCACGGCCAGCAGGGTGGTCGAGTCCAGCGAGTTGACGATGCGCTGCGCCACCACGGCCAAGGGCATGTCGAACCACCAAAGCGCGGCGGCCGAGCCCAGGCCCAGGGCGATGGCCACCGGCGCGCCGGTCAGCAGCAGCACGAAGAAAAGCACGATGGCGGTCAGACTCAGCATGGCCGTGCCTCCCCGGCCCGGGCCTCTTTGCCACGCAGGATGCCGATGACGCGGTCCAGCGCCACCAGTGTGGTCAGCACCATGCCGGCGATGGCGGGCATGTAGTACCAGAGGTTGGGGATGGACAGCGCGGGCGTCGAGAAACGCGCGGCACGCTGCATGAACCACCAGCACGACACCAGGAACAACACGCAGAAGGCGAAGGTGGCGAGTTCGTTGAACACCGCCAGCACGCGCCGGGGCAGGCCACGGCTGCGGGTGAACAGCATGTCGACCTTGACATGGGCGTCCTGCGCCAGCAGCAGCGGCACGGTCAGGAAGATCAGGCCCAGGCCCGCGTATTTGGCGATCTCGCCGGCGCCGGGCAGTCCGAGATTGAACAGGCCTCGGGCGAAGACCTCGACCATGATGGCACTGGTGGTCACCACCACCAGCACCATCGCGGCCCATTCGAACACGCGGCACAGCGGCACCAGCAAGGGGCGCAGCGGCCCCGCCGGCACCAGCGGACCGGCCTGTGGGGAGCCCTCGGACATCAGCGAACCGCCTCGATGGTCTTGTACAGCTCGCCGTATTTGGCGCCGAACTTCTGGTCCACCGCCTTGCGCACCGACGATTGAAAGGCAGCCAGGTTCAGCCCTTCCGCCGGGCCGACCACGGTCATCTTCATCTTCTTGAGTTCCTCTGTCTCGGCGGCTTCCTGGCCACGCACCATGTCGGTCGCCTTGCGGCGCACCTCGGCGGCGGCGGCGGACAGTTGCTCGCGCTGCGCCGCCGACAGGCCTTGCCAGGCGCGTTCGTTGATCACGATCACCTGGGCGTTCATGATGTGGCCGGTCAGCATCATGTGCGACTGGGTCTCGTACAGCTTGGACGACAACACCACGTTGACCGGGTTCTCCTGGCCATTGACCTTGCCGGTGGCCAGCGCCGTGGGCACCTCGGACCAGTCCACCGGCACCGGCACGGCGCCCATGGACTCCACTGTCGTCATGTAGATCGGGAAGGGAATGGCGCGTATCTTCTGTCCCGCCAGGTCGCTGGGCTGCTTGACCACCTTGTTCGTGGTGAGGTGGCGGGTGCCGAAGTAATAGGCGTAGAGCACGCGCACGCCGGCGTCCTTGACCAGGCCGTCGTTGAGTTTCTTCATCACCGGCGAGTTGACGTCCATCACCTTCATCAGGTGGTCCACATCGCGGTAGAGGTAAGGCGTGTCAAGTGCCGCGAAGGGCTCGTGCAGCGAGCCGATGCCGGCGGCGGTGTTGTGCGACAGTGCGATGGTGCCGGTGGACACGGCCTCGGCCAGCTCCTGCAGCTTGCCCAGTTGCGAGGACGGGTAGACGGTGAGCTTGATGCCACCGTTGGTGCGCTTGGCCACTTCCTCGGCCAGCCATTGCGCCTGCATGCCGGCGGCACTGCCCGGTGGATTCATGTGGCCGTAGCGCCATTCGATGGTTTTCTGGGCCTGCGCCGGCAGCGCAAATGCGCCAGCGGCGGCCAGGGCGAGCAGCGAACGGCGGGTGAACCCGGGAAGGGATGGCCACATGATTTGTCTCCAGGCTGATTTGTGATGGTTTCTGATGCGATGGCTTGCATCTGATCGGAGCTTAGATTCAAATGCCTCGACGATCAATTGATGTGCATGATGGTTTTTGATGGAATCAACCAGTCGCAGCCGCATTCCTGACATCGCCCGCGAGGCCGGCGTGTCCACCGCCACCGTGGACCGGGTGTTGCACGGGCGGGTGCCGGTCAAACCGGCCACCGCGCAGCGTGTGCTCAAGGCGGCCGCCGAGCTGCGCTACCTGCCCGACGCAGACCTGTGGCGCAGCTTGCGCCCTCCACCCATGTCGCTGGTTTTTCTGTTGCCGGCCGGCACCAACCGCTACCTGCGCATGCTGGGTGACAGCATCGCTGGCGCGCACGATGCGCTGGTGCCCTACCACGTGCAATGCCGGGTCCACTACATCGACAGCTTTGATCCCGCGCGTGTGGCGGCCGCGTTGCGGCGCCACGCGCGCGACGCGCAGGGACTGGCCTTCATGGCGCTGGAGCATCCGCGCGTGCGCGACGCGGTCGATGAGTTGACCGAGCGTGGCGTGCACGTGCTGACCCTGATCTCGGACCTCGCCCAGTCCCGGCGCGAGGCCTATGTGGGCATGGACAACCGCGCGGCCGGCCGCACGGCGGCCACGCTCATCGGCCGCTTCCTGGGGCCGCGCACCGGCTCGGTGGCCATGATCGCCGGCTCGTTGGCCTACCGTGGCCACGAGGAGCGCGAGATGGGCTTCCTGCGCCTGATGCAGGAGGCCTTTCCCGCGCTGAAGGTGGTGGGCGTGCGCGAGGGCCTGGACGATGCCGACACCAACCACCGTCTCACGGTGGGACTGCTCAAGCAGTACCCTGACCTGGTGGGGCTGTACAACATCGGCGGCGGTGCAGAAGGGGTGGGTCGGGCGTTGAAGGCCCATCGGCGCGAGCCCCAATCCACCGTGTTCGTGGCCCATGGCCTGACCCCCGACACCCGCGCGCTGCTCATCGACGGCACCCTGGACGCGGTGATCACGCAGCACCCGCAGACGGTGCTGCTCAATGCCGTGCGGATCTTCACCAACCTGCGCGACGGCCGCAGCGCCAACGCCGGCGTGGAGCCGGTGCGCATCAGCATCGTGCTGCGCGAGAACCTGCCCTGAGCCGTTAGACCGTCAACACGTTCTCAGACCCCATCGACGTCTGGTGACGAGGCCTCGGCGCCATCCAGGCCGGTGAAGGTGTGGAAGAAGCCGGCGGCGCGCAGGTTGCGCAGGGAGATGTCCAGGATGCGCGCCGTTGTTTCGCTGCGGTGGTGCGCCAGGTACGAAAAGTAGTAGGGCACCAGCGGCACTTCGGGCTTGGCACGCAGCACCTTCATGGCCTTGGCCGCGACGTGGGGTCGCGCGATGGAGGCGGGCAGCATGGCGATCGCGTGGCCGGACAGCACCAGGGACACCATGAGCGACAGCGAATTGCAGGCGCTGTAATCCTCGAAGTCGTAGCCGTCGGAGGCCAGCCAGCGCGACGCGGACGCGTGCAAGGTCGACGGTGGCGCGTTGGAGACGATGCGGTGGTTGAGCGCGTGGGCGGGCAGGAAGTCGTCCTCGGGCAGCAGCAGGTCGTCGGCGGCGACCCATTGGTGTTCGGTGAGGCCGATGAACTGGCTGGTGACATCCGGCTGGGTGCTTTGCCCGGTGTGCAGCGCGGCATCCAGTTCGTGGTTGTTGATCTTCTGCAGCAGCTGGCCGCCACCGCCAACGGTCAGGTCGACCCGCAGCGCCGGGTAGCTTTCCTTGATGTCCTTGAGGATCTGCGGCATGCCGACGGTGGCGCAGGATTCGTCGACGCCCATGCGGATCAGGCCGGTGATGGTCCGGCGCAGGTCCAGCCGCGCCATGTCCTGGGCCGATGACATCACCCGCTCGGCATACACCAGCACGTTGCGGCCGAGGTCGGTCACCAGCAGGCGCTGGTTCTGGCGCTCGAACAGCTGGATGCCCAGTTCCTCTTCCAGGTCGCGGATGCGGTGCGAGATGGCCGGCTGCGTCAGGTGCAGGTGGCGGGCCGCCGCATGCACCGTGCCCAGGCGCGCGGTCCACACAAACGCCTCCAGTTGCTGCAGCGTGAATCTCATTGATAAACAACCTGTATTAACGGTCCTGAGAATTTCTCAATATCGGCGGAGCGGGCATTTACCTACGATGGCCACCATTCAACAAGGACGATATACCAAAATGAATGGCATTGAATTGGGCCACCTGCCCCCGCCCGGCGATCCGGAATTGCTCGCGCTGCTGCATGCGGTGGAGCCCGCGACGGTGGGCCATTTCCACGATCGGGGCTTCCTGGACCGGCGGCTGAAGGCCGTGGCCGGCGTGACGCGCAGCGTCGGCGTCGCCGTCACGGTGCGCTGCGAGGGCGCCGACGGCTCCATCCTGCACCATGCCCTGGGGCAACTGCGCCCGGGCGACTTCCTGGTGGTGGACCGCGCGGGCGACGACGCGATCGCCTGCCTGGGCGGCGCCAGCGCGTTGGCGGCCCGCCTGGCGGGCGCCGCGGGGGTGGTGGTCGACGGCTGCGTGACCGACATCGCGGAATTGCGGCAGATCGGGTTGCCGGTGTGGGCCTCGGGCTTGAGCGCCCGCACCACCCGCACGCACGGCAAGGTGGGCAGTTTCTGCCGGCCGGTGGAGTGTGGTGGGGTGCTTGTCCGTCCGGGCGATCTGGTCCTGGCGGACGAGAACGGCATCCTCGTCATGGCGCGGGACGAGGCCCGGGGCCTGGCGGAGAAGGCCATCGTGCTGCAGCAGGCGGAGCAGCGGACCTTGCGTCGGCTGCGGGCCGGCGAGACCTATCCTCAGGTGCTGGGCACCGTGCTGCGCGGCCAGGAGGTGCTGGCATGACACTCACCCGCCAAACCACGCCGCCGGCGTTTCCGCCGATCGCGGACCTGGCCCGGGCCCTGCGCGCCGGCACCACCAGCGCGGTGGAACTCACCCGCGAATGCCTGCGCCGCATCGCGGCCCATGACGGCCATTTCCACAGCTTCCTCGCGCTCCATGAGGCGGAGGCCCTGGCCGCCGCCGCGCAGGCTGACCAGGACATTCGCGCCGGGCGCTGGCGCGGTCCGCTGCATGGGATTCCCATGGCGCTCAAAGACCTGGTGGATGTGCAAGGCAAGCCGACCACCGCCGGCTCGCCGCTGCTGCGCGACAACATCGCTCCGCGCGACGCGGTCATCGTCGAGCGCATCCGCGCTGCCGGCGGCATCGTCATCGGCAAGACGCACATGGTGCAGTTCGCGCTGGGGGCCTGGGGCACCAACCCGGACATGGGCACCCCACGCAATCCGGCCGGCGCGGCCGAGGACACGCTGGTGCCGGGTGGCTCCAGCAGCGGTTCGGCGGTGGCCGTGGCCGCCCACCTCGTGCCCTGGGCCGTGGGGTCGGACACCGGTGGCTCGGTGCGCGTGCCGGCGGCGTTCTGCGGCATCGTCGGATTCAAGCCCACCATCGACGCGCTGCCGCGCAAAGGTGTCTACCCGCTCAGCGACAGCCTGGACAGCCTGGGGGTGTTCACCTTGTCGGTCGAGGATGCGGCGCAATGTTTCCAGGCCCTGGGCGTGGGCGCGCCAGGGCAGGGGGGGCGCCGCATCGGCTACCTGCAGGCCGATGAACTCACGCCGCTGGAGCCGGCGGTGGCGCGGTGCCTGGCACACAACCTGCAAGCGCTGGAGCGGGCGGGCTTCACCCTGGTGCCCTTCCGTTTTCCCGCCGCCCTGGCGGCGTTCAAAGACGTGACGAATGCCATCATGATTGCCGAAGGAGCGGCGGTCAACGACCGCTTCCTCGACGATCCGGCGCTGCCGATGGACCCGTCGGTGCGGCCCCGGCTGATCGCGGCGCGGTCGACAACGGCGGTGCAATACCTGCAGGCGCAGGCCCTGGCGACGCAATGGCAAGGCCGGTTTGCCGCCGAGATGGAGCGGCTGGACCTGAGCGCCATCGCCATGCCCGTCACCGCCGGTCCGGCGCCCGAGGCAGCGGCGGTGGACCATGGGCTGGCGCCCGTGCATTTCACCCGGCCGGTCAACCTGCTCGCCCTGTGTGGCATATCGCTGCCAGCGGGCGAGGACGACCGGGGCCGACCGATCGGGCTGCAGCTGGTTGGCCGCGCAGGCCACGACCATGCCTTGCTCGACGTTGCCGCCCAGGTCGCGCCAGCACTGCGTTCCTTCCATTCCCTGTCCCCGGAGGTTTGACATGCTCAGGAAACTGCTCACTCTTCTTCTCGTGTGCGCCACCCAATGCGCCCTGGCACAGGATTATCCCGACAAGCCGGTCAAGCTCATCGTGCCGTTTCCGCCGGGCGGCAGTGTGGACCTGGTGGCGCGGCTGGTGGCCAAAAGCCTGCAGGACACGCTGAAGCAACCCTTTCTGGTGGACAACAAGCCGGGGGCGTCCGGCAACATCGGGGCGGCCTACGTGGCCAGCGCCGCCCCGGACGGTTACACGCTGCTGGTGGGCAGCGCGGGGGTGTTCGCGGCCAACCCGTTCCTGTATGCCAACCCGCCCTTCGATCCACAAAAGGTCTTCACGCCCATCATGCGGATCGTGGACCAGCCCAACCTCCTGGTGGTCACGCCGCAGTCGCCCGTGCGCAGCGTCAAGGACCTGGTCGCCTTGGCCAAGGCGCGGCCAGGAAAGATCAGCTTTGGCAGCGCCAGCGTGGGCTCCGCCCAGCATTTCTCGACCGAAATCTTCATGCAACAGGCCGGTGTGGCACTGCTGCATGTGCCCTACAAGGGCGGGGCGCCAGCGCTCACCGATCTCATGGGCGGGCAGATCGACATGCTGTTCGACACCTCGCCGACGTCGCTCCCCTACGTCAAAAGCGGCAAGCTGCGCGCGCTGGCCATCACCAGCAGCCAGCGCTCGCCCTTGCTCCCGGATGTGCCGACCATGAAGGAGGCGGGCTTGCCCGCGTTCGAGGTGGTGACCTGGACCGGCATCGCCGCGCCGGCTGGCACGCCCAGGCCGGTCATCGACAAGATCCATGCCGCGATCAAGGCCGCGCTGCGGGGTGACCTCAGCCGGCAGTTGGCCGAGACCTCGCTCATTCCGGTGGGTGATTCACCCGACGCTTTCCGCGAATTCATCCGCAAGGATTCGGAAGCTTATGCGGCCTTGGTCAAATCGGCCAATATCGCGCCGCAATAACACGTGAATTGACGCCTGAAGGCCCCTGATGGGGCCAACCATCCATTGAATTCGAATATCCGGGGAACGCCGCGTTTATTGACGCGGCGTTCCCCGTTGTCTTTTCTGGGGTATTGAGTTTGGGCCCGTGCCGGTGGTGCGCCGGGACTTGATAGATTCTGCTGATCTGCCGTGATGCGAATTATTCGCTATCTGTCGGGGTTCGCGATTCGTAATATGCAGTTCCATCCATTTATTTTTGTAGGAAGCATATGAAGATTGCATTGTTCGGTGCCATTTCCGCCTTGTCTTTGCTGGTGTCGGGCGCGGTTTCGGCTGCCGATTTTCCCGACAGGCCCATCCGCATCGTGGTGCCCTATCCGCCGGGTGGCGCCTCGGACGCGGTGACCCGCATGCTCGGCCAGCAGCTCTCGCAACGGCTCAAGCAGCCGGTGGTGGTGGAGAACAAGCCCGGCGCCACCGAGCAGATCGGCGCGGGTTTCGTGGCGAAATCGGCCCCGGATGGGTACACGCTGCTGCTGGCCTCGACCGCCGGGCTGTCGGTGAACCCGACGCTGTACAAGGGCCGACTCCCGTACGACCCGGAGAAGGATTTCGCGCCGGTCGCCATGGTGGTGACCTTGCCGAGCGTGGTGATGGTGAATCCCAAATTGCCGGTGCAGTCGTTCAATGAGCTGACCCACTTCATCAAGTCCTCGCCGGCGTCGGTGAGTTACGCCTCCAGTGGCGCCGGCAATCCCAGCCACCTCGGGATGGAGCTCTACAAGCGGGTTTCCGGACTGGACGTCACGCATGTGCCCTACAAGGGCGGCGCCCCGGCATTGCAGGATCTGATGTCGGGCCATGTCTCCGTGATGATGGCGATCGGACCCGAATCCATGCCCATGGCCAAGGCCGGGAAGTTGACCGCGTTGGCGATCACGACAGCCCAGCGCTCGCCCGCCTACCCGGGGTTGCCGACGGTGTCGGAAACGGCTGGATTCGCCGGCTTCGAGCTGCTGCACTGGTTCGGGCTGCTGGCGCCGGCCCGCACGCCCGATGCGGTGGTCTCCCTGCTGAACAGGCAGATCAATGAGATTCTGCGCGACCCCGAGATGAAGGCCAAACTGGTGGACATGGGCCTGGAAATCGAAGGCGGCACGCCTCAGAAGCTGGCGGACACGATGAGGAGAGATCGCCTGAAGTGGGAAAAAGTGATCGCAGACGCGAATATCAAGATCGACTGACAGTCGCCGTCCATATTGTTTCTTGAATGAGGCTGAGCATGGTATTTGCTGGAACAGGCATTTTGATTTCCTCGATGCAGGTGCGTCCCGAAGAGGAAAATGATTTCAACATCTGGTTTGATCAGGAGCATTTGCCGGAACGTGTCGCGATCCCCGGGTTCCTGGATGCCCGGCGCTACGAGTCCGTGGCATCCCCGGTGCGGTATCTGCAGATCTACAACGCGGTGGATTTCGAAACCCTGAATGGCGCGCCCTACCAGGCCGCACTGGCCAACCAGACCGACTGGTCGCACCACCACATCTCCCGGTTCATCGAGCCGACGCGTGTGGTGGGCCGCCTGGTCCTGAGCCGAGGCCGCGCGCGCGGGGCTGCCGTGGTGCTGGTCCGTGTGCGCCCGCGGGATGGGGCGCAGATGCTGCCCTCGCTGCAGGCCTACCTGGCCTTGCTCGACAAGCCAGGTGTCACCTCCCTGCATTTCGTCGAAGGCGACGCGGAGCTGTCCAAGCCGGTGATGGGCGATGGTCCGTACGTGGGCAGCGGCGATGCCTACGTCATCATCGAGTGCACCGGCCTCTCGGTCGCCGAAGCGGTCGTTCAACAGCTGGAGCCACCGCCCAGCGCTTATGGCGAATGCGTCGATGCGGCGGTGTACCGTTTCCGCCTCGACCTGAACGCCGCCAGTCTGGCCATGGGCTGAGAAGGTGTGAACGAATCCTTCATGCCCGCCTTGACCGCCAAAACCCGCCCGCTCTGCGTTGCAAATGCGCGCCGTAGCCCGAGCTACGGCTGTGCTTTGCGCCTGAATCGGGCGGCTTTTGGCGGCCCTTGCGGGCACGCCCGCTTCATTCACCCCTTCTGAGCCGGCTGGTTCAGGTCCGAGGCAGCAGGATGGAGCGGTCCACCGCGTTGATGTCGGTGTGGCCGCAGAAGGCCATGCTCAGGTCCAGCTCCTTGTGCAGGATCTCGAGCGTGCGGGTCACGCCCGCTTCGCCCAGCGCGCCCAGGCCGTACAGGAAGGCCCGGCCGATGTAGGTGCCGCGCGCGCCCAGCGCACGGGCGCGCAGCACGTCTTGCCCGCTGCGTATGCCACCGTCCATGTGGACCTCGATGCGCTCGCCCACCGCCTCGACGATGGCCGGCAGGGCCGCGATGGAGGAGGGGGCGCCGTCGAGCTGGCGGCCGCCGTGGTTGGAGACCACGATGGCGTCGGCGCCGGAGGCCAACGCGAGCTGGGCGTCTTCGGCGTCCTGTACGCCCTTGAGGATGAGCTTGCCGTCCCAGAGCCGCCGAATCCAGGCCACATCGTTCCAGTTGAGCGCGGGGTCGAACTGGCGCAGCGTCCACTCGGCCACGCCCGCCACGCTGTTCACGCCCTTGGCGTGCCCGATGATGTTGCCGAAGTTGCGCCGGGGCGTGCCCAGCATGCCGGCGCACCAGCGAGGCCGGCTCAGCATGGCCCACAGCGAGGACGGCGTGAAGCGCGGCGGCACGCTCAGGCCGTTCTTGATGTCCTGGTGGCGCTGCCCCTGTATCTGCAGGTCCAGTGTCAGCACCAGCGCCGAGCAGGCCGCGGCACGGGCGCGTTCGATCAGCCGGACGACGAAATCGCGGTCGCGCATCACGTAGAGCTGAAACCAGAAGGGCGCGTGGGTGTGGGCGGCCACGTCCTCGATGGAGCAGATGCTCGCCGTCGAGAGCGTGAAGGGCACGCCGAAACGTTCGGCGGCGCGCGCCGCGAGGATTTCGCCATCGGCATGCTGCAGGCCTGCCATGCCGGTGGGCGCCAGGGCGACTGGCATGGCCACCGCCTGACCCGCCATGGTCGAGCGGGTGCTGCGCTGGCCGATGTCCACGGCCACGCGCTGGCGGAATTTCAGTTGCTGGAAGTCGGCCTCGTTGGCGCGGTAGGTGGACTGCGTCCACGACCCGGTGTCCACATAGTCGTAGAACATGCGGGGCACGCGGCGGCGCGCCAGCGCTCGCAGATCCTCGATGCAGGTGACCGGCGTCATGCGGCCTGCAGCACGGGCGGCCAGACCACCGATGGGTCCGCGGGTGGCACGGAGGCCAGCAACAGTCGGGTGTAGGGGTGTTGCGGGTCGGCGAACACCTTTTCGGTGGGGCCTTGTTCCACCACGACGCCGCGCTGCATGACCAGCACGCGCGAGCACAGGTAGCGCACCACCGACAGGTCGTGCGAAATCAGCACCAGCGCGATGTTGTGGCGCCGGCCCAGATCGATCAGCAGGTTCAGGATCTGGGCCTGCACGGAAACGTCCAGCCCCGACACGATTTCGTCGGCCACCACCAGGCGTGGCATCACACACAGGGCGCGGCCGATGTTCACGCGCTGTTTCTGCCCACCCGAGAGCTGGTTGGGGAAACGTTGCAGGGCGTCCGGCGGCAGGCCCACGTCGTCCAGCAGTTCGCGGGCACGGGCCTCGCGGTCCTGCTGCCCCAGTGTGGATGGCAGGTGGCCGGCTTCGTAGGCCTGCGTGAGCAGCCGGTAGACCGAGCGCCGCGGGTTGAGCGCCGAGTGGGGGTCCTGAAAAATCATCTGCACGTGTTCCCGCGTCAGATGCAGCACGTCCGCGCTGGCCTGGGCACGGTCCTGGCCTTCGATCAACAAACGCCCACTGGTGAGTTGTTCGGCGCCCACGATGAGGCGCGCCACCGAACTCTTGCCGCTGCCGCTTTCGCCCACGATGCCGACAAATTCGCCCGGTTGCACGGCCAGCGACAAGTCGTTGACGGCGATGTTGTGCACCTTGCGCTGGCCAAACAGGCCACGGCGCGCGGTGTAGCGCAGCGTGCCGGCCAGCATCTCCACCAGCGGGCGGGCACTGGCGTCACCCGATGGGGCTTGCCAGGCGTGTTCGGTGGCGGGCGTGCCAGCGGTGTCGGCGGACATGTCGCGCGGCGAGATGCAGCGCACCCAGTGGCCCGGGGCGCGCTCGGCCAGCGCGGGCGGCGCGGTGTCGCACGCGCTCTGGTGCTGGGGGCAGCGTGCCGCGAAGCGGCAGCCCGCGATGGTGCCCAGGGCCGAGACGCCGGGCATCTGGCCGGACAGCGCCGGCAGTTCGCGCTGGGGGCCGTGGACGTCGGGGGTGGCGTGGTCCAGTGCGTGGGTGTAGGGGTGGCGCGAGCGGCTCAGCACTTCGCGCGCCGGACCGTACTCGATCTGCTCGCCGGCATAGAGCACGGCGATGTCGTCGCACACGTGCGCGGCCAGCCGCAGGTCGTGGGTGATCAGCAGCACGGCGGTGTCGTGTTCGCGCCGCTGTTCGGCCAGCAGGCGCAGCACGTTGGCCTGGCTCACGACATCCAGCGCCGTGGTCGGTTCGTCCGCCACGATCAGGGCGGGCTTGGCGACGAAGGCCATGGCGATCAGCACGCGCTGGTTCTGGCCGCCCGACAGCTCGTGGGGGTAGCGGTCCACCATGTCCTCGGGCCGGGGCAGGTGCACGGCCTGCATCTGCTGCAGCATCAGGGCGCGCCGTTCGCTGGCCGGCACGCCGAGATAGGCCAGGTGTTCGCTGAAGGTCTGGCCGATGGTGAGCACCGGGTTGAGCGCGGTCAGCGGTTCCTGGGGAATGAAGGCGATGCGCCGTCCGAGCAGGCGCCGCCAGGCCTTGTGGTCCAGTGACAGCAGCTCTTCGTTGTCAAAGAGCACGCGGCCCTGGGTGACTTCGAAGCCCGGTGGGATGTGCCCCGCGAGGATGCGGCCGATCATGCTCTTGCCCGCGCCCGACTCGCCCACCAGGCCCAGCACCTTGCAACGTTCAAGCTGCAGGTTCACGTTGCGCAGCACGTCGACGCGGCGGCCACCGAGGTGCGCCGTCAGACACAGATTGATGATGGACAGCATGTTCATTCTCCCCGTTGGCGAAGGCGTGGATCGAGTGCCACGCGCACGCCGTCGCCCAGCAGGTTGCAACCCAGCACGGTGACGATGATGCACAGCACCGGGGCCAGCATCACCCAGACCGCGCTCTGCATGTCGTTGCGCGCATCGGCCAGCATCTGGCCCCAGGTGGTGGTGTCCGGTGGCACCGACAGACCGATGAAGGACAGCGTGGCCTCGACCACGATGGCAATGCCCATCTCGATGGAGAACAGCGTGATCATGAGCGGCACCACCGCCGGCAGCACCTCGCGCAGCATGGTGCGCCAGTGGCTGAAGCCCATGAGCTGCGCGGCCAGCACGTAGTCGCGCCGGCGCGTCACCAGCACGTCGGCGCGCACCACACGGCAAAAGCGCGTCCAGTCGACCAGCACCACGGCCAGGATCACCTTGTCCACGCCCGTGCCCAGGCCCACCAGCAGGATGAGGGACAGCACCACCGGCGGAAACGACATCCAGAGATCGACCACGTAGCTGATGGTGCGGTCGACCTTGCCGCCAAAGTAGCCTCCTAGAAGCGCCAGGGAGCTGCCCAGCAGCATGGAGCCCAGGGCCGCGATGATGGCCACCGTCAGCGCCACGCGTGATCCGTGGATGGCTCGCGAGAGCACGCAGCGCCCCAGGCCGTCGGTCCCCAGCGGAAAGTCGGCGCTGCCCTCGCTGGCCCACATCGGTGGCGCCAGCATGTGCAGCAGGTCCTGCTCCAGCGGGTCGTGGGGAGCGATCCAGGGCGCGAAGGCGGCCAGCACCGCCACCACCAGCAGGATGCCGCCGCCCAGCCAGACCCTGGGCTGGCGGCCCAGCTGGCGCAGGGCGGCCCGCGTCGAAGAGGCCCCGCTGCCCCTCCCGGGGGCGGGGATCGGTGTCACGGCGGTCGTGCTCATAGCGTTCTCAGGCGGGGGTTCAGGACGGCGTACAACACGTCGACGATCACCGTGATCGCCAGCATGAGCACACAAAAGATGAGGGCAATGCCCTGGATGAGCGGCAGGTCGTTGCCCTTGACGGCCTGCACCATCAGGTTCCCTACGCCGGGGAAGCCGAAGATCATTTCCACCAACAGGGCCCCGCCGAACAGAAAGCCGAATTGCACGCCGATCATGGTGATGGTGGGCAGGGACGCGTTCTTGAGCATGTGCCGCCACAGGATGCGGGATTCGGACAAACCGCGCAGTCGGGCCACTTCCACATAGGGTTCACCGGCGGCATCGATCAGGCTGGAGCGCAGGACGCGGATCACCAGCGGTGCGAAGCCCAGGGCCAGGGCCAGGGCCGGCAGCGCCAGGTGCGACACGGCGCCGAGCCAGGCATCGAACTGCCCGGTCACCAGCAGGTCGATCAGCGCGAAGCCGGTGATGCCGGGGAGCACCACATCCTGTCCCACCCGGCCCGCGAAGGGCAGGACAGGCCACAGCACGCCGAACGCCAGGATCAGCAGCAGGCCCCACAGAAAGGACGGGATGGACTGCATCAGCGCGACGACCAGATCGGCCGCGGTCTCGCGCTTGTGCTGGTGCAGCACGAAGGCCAGCACACCACCCGGCACACTGATCAGCAGCGCCAGCAGCAGGCCCGTGAGGGTCAGCTCCAGCGTGGCGGGCAGGGCGGCCACCATCACGGTCAGCACCGGCTGACGGAAGTTGATCGATTGGCCGAGGTTGCCCTTGAGGGCTTCCCACAACCAGATGAGGAATTGCAGCGGAATGGGCTTGTCAAAGCCCATCTGCTGGCGTAGGGCGGCGGCGTCGGCCGCGGTGGCCGACGCGGGCAACATCATGGCCAGCGAGTCGACCGGCAACATGCGCAGCACCACGAACACCACCAGCGACAGCAGCAGCAGGGTCGGGATGGCCAGCAAGAGCCGGCGCACCACGATGGCAGAGAGGATCTGGAACATCTCGATGAAGGTCTCGTCAGGGTGCCGCGTGTGGGCTCAGCGGTACTTGAATTCCACCGGCAGGATGTAGCCGTTGTCGAACATCACGGGTTGCAGGGTCGACGAGTAGACCGCCGTGGTGACCGCCTGCAGCAACGGAATGGCCCAGGACTTTTCAGAAGACTCGACGTTGAGGGCCTTGTAGCCCGCCATGCGCTTGGCCTCGTCGACCTCGGTCATGAGCGCGTCGATGCGGGGCGACAGCGACATGTCTTTCCAGGTCGAGAAACGCAGGCGCGGATCGAAGATGCGGCCGGCGTAGTTTTCCGGGTCGCCGGTGCTGTTGGCCCAGCTGTAGAGCAGGGGGCCGGTGAGCTTGCCGTTCTGTGCCGCGTCCAGCAGCTTGGCGGGAGTGGTTTCCTCGATCGTGGCGTTGATGCCGACGGCCTTCCACATCTGGGCGATGGCGCGTGCCAGGTCGTAGTCGTTGGGGAACACGCCGTTGGTGGTCAGCAGGGTGAACGACACCGGGTTGGCGGTGCTGTGGCCCGCGGCCTTGAGTTCGGCAATGGCCTTGCTCTTGTCGAAGGGGTACTTGAAGTCGGCCACGTAGGACGGCGTGCCTTCGGGTGTCATCACCGACAGCGGCTTGGCCACGCCGCCGTAAAACGCCTTGGACAGCGCGGCCTTGTCGATGGACAGGTGCATGGCGGCGCGCACATGGTCGTTGTCCATGGGCTTGACGTAGTTGGGGATCCGAAGCATGTAGACCTCGGAGAACGGATAGATCTTGGTCACCACGCCGGTCTTCTGCCCCAGGCGCAGCACCTCGCGCATGGGCAGCTGCGTGGCCATGCCGACCCGGCCCGACTCGGCCAGCGCGACCCGCGCCGAGGCCTCGGGCACGATCTGGAAGATCACCTGTTTGATGGCCGGTGCGCCGCCCCAGTACTTGTCGAAGGCTTCCAGCACGATGCGGGAACCCCGCTGGTGCTCCACCATGCGGTAGGGGCCGGCGCCGATGGGTTTGGCGTTGAACCCTTCGGGACCCACCTGCTGCATGTAGGCCTTCGGCACCACATAGGCGGCCAGAAAGGCCAGGTAGATCGGGGCCGCTGGCGTTGAGCGGTTGAAGACGATCACACCCTTGGTGGGCGAGACCACTTCGATGTCGGCGACCGTGTTGAGCATGCCAGCCACCAGCAGCTTCTTGTCGGCCTTGCCACGTTCGGCCAGACTGAACTTGACGTCCTCCATGGTCATCTTGCTGCCGTCATGGAACAGGATGTCGTCGCGCAGGGTGATTTCCAGGCGGGTGGCCTTGGTGTCCAGCCATTTCCACTCCTTGATCTGGCGGGCCTGCAGCTTGAGCTGCGGCGAATAGCGCAGCGGCGAGTCGAAGACCGACTGGTAGAGGTTCTGGATGGCCGGCACCGACAGGGCGTTGGGATCCCAGGTCGGCACATCGACGGGAAACGCGATCGACAGCGAGGACTTGTCCATCACCTGCGCACCCGCCATCTCCCAGGGCATCAGGCCGCCCACGCCGGCGGCGATGGCGCTCAGCAGCACGCGGCGGCGCGCTCGGTCCTGCAGGTCGGAGGGCATGTCGGCTTCCTGCGCCGGGGTCGACAGATGAAGTGCGTCAGTCATGGTGCGTACCTTTGGTGGGAGAAGGGAGGGGTGGGGGAACGGAAAAATCAGGGTGCGTCAGGTCTCGTCCGCGAGGACCACGGCGGCGTAGCTGCGTTCGGCGGCCATCAGGAAACGCAGCATGCTGTCCTGTGCAGCCACGGAGTCGTGGTGGGCGAATGCGTGGTGCTGCTCCGTCAGGCCCGCCACCACCACATGGCGCACGGCGACGTCGCGCAGGGTGGTCAGGCGCACGGTCAGCACCTGATCGGCGAAACGCTTGATCACGGAGGCCAGACGCTCGTTGCGCACGGCGCCCAGCCAGATTTCCCGAAAGTCGAAGTTGGCCTGGAAGAGGCGGGAAAAGTTGTCTTCCGCCAGCGCGGCCTTGGCTTCGCCGAGCACGGCACCCAGGCGTGAGATACCCGTGCGGGAGATGTCGCGCGCGGCCAGCGCCGCGCCACGTGGCTCCAGCAGCTTGCGCAGTTCGAACACCTCGGCCACGTCCTTGCGGTTCAGGGCACGGACACGGTAGCCACGTGCCGTGCTCACCAGGTAACCCTCGGCCACCAACTGCAGCAACGCTTCACGCACCGGCATGCGCGACACCCCCAGCTGCGCGGCGATCTCCAGATCCACCAGGCGGTCCTCTGTGCCCACCTGCCCCACGCGCAACCGGTTGAGGATGGCCTCGTAGGCGACGGTGCTCAGGCTCTGTTTGGCCGTGGCCGGCACGCTGGGTTCGGCGGCGCGGCGGGACGATGGTGTGGAGCGAGTGGCCATTATCTGTATACGGTTTGTTGCCTAAAAAACAAGCAAATCATGGAGATGCCAGCAGTGAACAAAACATGCATCTCCGTAACCTATTGTTTTTAAACAATTTATCGAAAGGTGAAGCTGCGTTTTGATTCAAATCTACTTTATATCTAAACGATGTTGACTTGATCGTGTCACGAACAATATACTGATGTCAACGGGTTTCGAACATTTTTTTGATCGCACGACGCCCGCTTCCCATCCCTTTCCCAGGTCCGCCCATGCCCACTTGCGTGCTGCCTTTTGTGCACTCCTTCAAGCCACTGCTCCAACCCGGTGCGGCCTTGCGGCTGATCTGGTTGTCGCTGGGCAGCACCGCGCTGGCCGAGGTGGCGGCCCAGGCCGCGCCCAGCGCCGTGGTGCTGGACCTGCAGCACGGCCTCTGGGAACGCACCACGCTGGAGGCCGCCGCCGGCATCGCCGGCGCGCAGGTGCCGGTGATCGCCCGAACGGCCGACCTGTCGCCCGCCGCCATCGCCAGCGCGCTGGACGCCGGTGCGGCCGCGGTCATGGCGCCGCTGGTGGAGACCGCCGACGACGCCCGCGCCCTGGTGGCCGCCGGCCGCTACCCTCCGCTGGGCCGACGCTCGGGTGGGGGCTTGCGTCCTCTGTTGCGCGGTGGTGCCGCCATGCGGGCGGGCGACGCCCAGGTGGCGCTGGGCGCCATGATCGAAACCGCCCTGGGCGTCGAGAACGCGGCCGCCATCTGTGCCACCGAGGGGCTGGACTTCATCTTCATCGGCACCGGTGACTTAGCACTGTCCATGCCAGACGCGACGCCGCGCCAGGTCAAGGCCTGCTGCGCTAGGCTGCGTCGGACCGCCCACGCCCACGGACTGCCTTGCGGCCTCTTCACCCACGACGCCGTGGCGGCCCGCCAGGCCCTGGCCGAGGGCTACGAGATGGTGGTGGTGGCCAGCGACATCGGGCTGGCCCTGAGCGGCTTCACCCATGCCATGCGGGACAGCCAACGCTGAGGCGCCCCCTCGCCGCGTCCTCGTGACGCATCTCACGATCCATCCCTTCACAGAAAGCCACGCCCCATGAGCGATTCACCCGCCGTCCAATCCCTGCTGCGAACAATGGGGCGCGACCTCGTGGCCACCGGCGACGCCATCCCCGACCGTCGCCTGCAGGACTGGAGCGGGGTGCCGGGCGCGCGTCCGCTGGCCCTGTTGCGCCCGCGCACGGTGGAGCAGCTGTCGCAGATGCTGGCCGTGTGCAACGCCCACCGCCAGGCCGTGGTGCCCCAAGGTGGCCTCACTGGCCTGGCGGGCGGCGCCTGCTGTGCGCCGGGCGATGTGGCGGTGAGCCTGGAGCGCATGAACCAGATCGAGGAGCTGGACGCCGTCTCCGGCACCATGACCGTGCAGGCCGGTGCCACCCTGCAGTCGGTGCAGGACGCGGCGGACGCCGCCGGCTACCTGTTCGCGCTGGACCTGGGCGCGCGTGGCAGCTGCACCATCGGTGGCAACCTGTCCACCAACGCCGGTGGCAACCGGGTGATCCGCTACGGCACCATGCGCGACCAGCTCCTGGGGCTGGAGGCGGTGCTGGCCGATGGCAGCGTGGTCGGCGGCCTGCACAAGATGGTGAAGAACAACACCGGCTACGACATGCGCCACCTGCTGGCCGGTGCCGAGGGCACGCTGGGCATCGTCACCCGCGCGGTGCTCAAGCTGCACCCCAAGCCGCAGTCGCTGGCCACGGCCTGGTGTGGGCTGCCCAGTTTTGACGCGGTCACCACCTTGCTGCGGCGCGCCAAGGCCGAGTTGCCCGGCGGTGTGTCGGCCTTCGAGGTGATGTGGCCCAGCTACCTCGATTTCATGCTGCAGCGGGTGCCGGGGCTGCGCCAGCCGCTGCCCCAGCGCCATGCCTTCAACGTGCTCATGGAAAGCGCGGGCGCGGACGGCGAGCACCATGCGGCGGCCTTCGATGATTTCCTCGGCCGCATGCTGGAAGCCGGCGTGCTCGAGGACGCCGCCATCGCCCGTTCGGGCACCGACGCCCGCAACCTGTGGGCGGTGCGCGACGCCACGGGCGAATTCCCGCTGCTGTTGCCCGGCATGGCGGCGTTCGACGTGAGCTTCTCGATCCGCGACATCGGCCAGGCGGCGCTGGAGTGCGAAGCCATGCTGCGCGAACGCTGGCCCGGCTGCACCGCGCTGGTCTACGGCCACCTGGGCGACGGCAACCTGCACGTCATCGCCCACGTGGACGGCTCGCCCGCCGACGTGGTGGCCGACATCGAGCGCGCTGTCTACGACCTTGTGCGCCGCTACCGTGGCGCGGTCTCGGCCGAGCACGGCATTGGGCTGCTCAAGCGCAAGGTGCTGGGTCACACCCGCAGTCCGGCAGAGCTGGCGGCCATGCGCGCCATCAAGTCCGCCCTCGATCCCCACGGCATCCTCAATCCCGGCAAGGTCTTGTAAGCACCGCGCCACCACCCCCAGGAGTCCCGCATGAACGCACCCACCAAGAAGTTCCGCATCTGGGCGCAAGGCGCCACCGACCAGATCGGCCACCGCAGCTACCTGTCCCACCTGCTGCCCCACATGCAGGCCTGCCTCGATCCCGCGTTCGAACTGAACTTCCACACCATCACGCCTTCGGTGACCACGGTGCATGCGCTGTCCGAGTTCCGCTTCTCGCGCGAGGTGATCAAGGGTGCCCTGCAGGCCGAACAGGACGGGTGCGACGTGTTCTTCATGAACCACTTCCAGGACGTCGGCCTGTACGATGCCCGCGCCTCGGTCAACATCCCGGTGCTGGGGCTGGGCGAAACCACCATGCTGCACGCCTGCACCCTGGGGCGCCGGTTGGGGCTGATCGCCATCAACCCGGCCTTCATCCCGACCCATGCCGACCAGGTGGCCCGCTACGGCCTGCAGCAGCGGGTGGCCGGCATCCGCTGCATCAACGCCAACATCAGCGACTACATGGAGGCCTTCACCTCACCCGAAAAAAAGGCCGAACTGGGTGCCATCTTCCAACGCGAGGCGCGCCGCCTGATGGACGCGGGGGCCGACGTCATCGTGCCCACCGGGGGCATTCCCATGATGTTGTTTGGCGCCGAGCCAGGTGCGAACGTGGACGGTGCGCCCATCGTCAACGGCGTCACTGTGGTCGTCAAGGCGGCCGAGATGGCCGTGAAGCTGCGCCAGCTTGACGGACTGATGCCCAGCCGCGTGCCCCACTCCGGTTTTGCGCTGCCGTCGGCGCAGACGCTGGCCGAATTCCACCAACACAGTTGAACGCCATGCCAACCTCACTGAAGCCCGACGCGCCATCGCGCGACGCCATCACCCGCCTGGTGCGCCACGACAGCGTGCACAAGGACATCTACCAGTCCGAGGCGCTGTTCGATCTAGAGATGCGCCATTTTTTCGGCAACACCTGGAACTACGCCGGCCACGCCAGCCAGATCCCGCAGCCGGGCGACTACATCACGCTGGACCTGGCCGGCCAGCCGCTGCTGGTGCTGCGCGATCTGGAGGGCCAGGTGCGCGCCTTCTTCAACCGCTGCGCCCACAAGGGCACGCAGCTGTTCACCAGCGAGTCCGGCAACACCGGCGGGCGCTTCATGCGCTGCCCCTACCACGCCTGGAGCTTTCGCCTCGATGGCAGCCTGGTCGGCTATCCCCTCAAGGCCGGCTACGAAGGCACGGGCCTGGCCGACAGCGAGGCCGGCCAGGGGCTGGTGGCGGTGCCCGGCCTGCAGGTCTACCGCGACTTCATCTTTGTGCGCACCAACCCCGGTGGCGTGGACTTCGACACCTATTTCGGTGACATGCGTTCGGCCATCGACAACATGGTGGACCGCTCCCCCAGCGGCGAGCTGCGCATCGAGGGTGGTGTCATCCGCAACACCATCCACTGCAACTGGAAGTTCTACCTCGAGAACATCAACGACCCGGTGCATCCGGTGTCGGCGCACGAGTCCGCGGTGCGCGCCGCCCAGGCCGTGTGGCAGCCGCAGGACGTGTCGGCGCCGCAGCCGCTGGCGGTCGAGCAGATCCTGCCCTTCGGCCAGAAGTACGACTTCTTCGAGGGCATGGGTGGCCACGTCTATCCCAACGGGCACAGTGTCAGCGGCACACGGTTCAGCATCCACTCGGGCTACGGCGAACTCGGTGACTACGTGCGCGACCTGCAGGCCGCCCTGGGCGAGGCGCGTGCGCGCGAGGTGCTGCAGCGCTCGCCACAAAACGCCGTGCTCTACCCCAGCCTGGCGCTCAAGGGCTCGCCGCAGACGATACGCGTGATCCGCCCCATCGCGGTGGACCGCACCGTGGTGGAGGCCTGGAACTTCCGCACCGTCGGCGGCCCGCCCTTGCTGCTGGAGCGCGCGCTCAGCTACAGCCGCCTGGTGTATTCGCCCATGTCCTTTGTCGCGCACGACGACGTGCACCTGTTCGAGTCGCAGCAGCAGGGCCTGCGCTCGCGCGGCAGCGACTGGGTGAGCCTGCACCGCGAGTGCCGCCCGGACGAGCCCGCCCAACCCAACGAGGCCACCAGCGGCACCAGCGAATGGCTGATCCGCAACCAGTACCGCGCCTGGCTGCGGTTCATGACCCAGGACATGGAGGCGTGATGAGCACCGATACCCCACCGCTGTCGGCCCTGGCCGAGCTGGTCTACCTCGAAGCCCGGCTGCTGGACGACGCCGATTACGACAGCTGGCTGGCGCTGTTCGCCGAACAGGCGCGCTACTGGGTGCCGCTCAAGGGCCGCCTGCAGACCGAGGACGAGACCTACAACGCCATCGCCGACGAGGACCGCCTGCTGCTGAGCATGCGCGTGCAGCGCCTGCGGGGCGCGCGGGCCCATTCGCAGCAACCCGCCAGCCAGTCACAACACGTGCTGCAGGCGCCGGCGCTGGTGGCGTCCGAGGCCGATGCCTGGGTGCTGCGCACGCCGTTTGTCTACAACGAGTGCCGTGGCGAGGCCAGCGTCACCTTGTACGGCCACTGCCTGCACCACATGGTGCGTGAGCATGGGCAGCTGCGCATCGCCCTCAAGCGGGTCAACCTGGTCAACGCGCACACCCGCCTGCCGGCCATTCAACTGTTCATCTGACATGCAGGCCATTCAATTCGATCGATATGGCGGCCCCGAGGTCCTGCGGGTCGTGGACCTGCCCCTGCCCGAACCCGGCCCGGGCCAGGTGCGCGTGCGGCTGCACGCCGCGGGCGTGGCCCAAGTGGACGCCAAGTTGCGGGCCGGTGTGCTGCAGCAGCACTTCGCCCTGTCCCTGCCCAAGGTGCCCGGCCGCGACGGCGTGGGCACGGTGGACGCGGTGGGCGAGGGCGTGACGCGGTTGGCAGTTGGCGACGCCGTGTGCGTGATGGCCGCGCCCACGCAGGCCGGCACCTGTGCCCAGCACGTTGTGCTGGACGCACAGCGCGTGGTGCCCCGGCCCGCGCGCCTGTCCATCCACCAGGCTGCGGCCCTGTTGCAACCCGGCCTGAGCGCCTGGACGGCGGTGGCCACCGCCGGCGTGTCGCCGGGCATGCGTGTGCTGGTGCACGCCGGCTCGGGCGCGGTGGGGTCGCTGGTGGTGCAGCACGCGCGTCACCTGGGGGCGGACGTCACCGCCACCTGCCGCCACGACAACCGCGAGCACACCCTGGCGCAGGGCGCGCAGCGGGTGCTGGCCTACGACCGCGAGGACCTGAGCGCCGTGAAGGCCATGGACCTGGTGTTCGACTTCGTGGGCGGCGACACCCACGCGCGTTCCTATGCGCTGCTGCGACCTGGCGGCCAGATCGTCTACCTGGTGGCGGCACCGTTCGTGGACCAGGGCGCCGCGCATGGCGTGCGCGTGACCCGCGCCATGGTGACCGACGCACCGGAGGCCATGGCCGCCGTGGCGCAGGCGGCGGCCCAGGGTGTCTATACACCGCTGGTGGCACGGGTGCTGCCGCTGGCCGAGGCGGCCAAGGCCCACGCCCTGCTGGACGCCGGACAGGTCACCCGTGGGCGGGTGGTGCTGGACATCGACTGAAAGACCCCAACGGAACGCTCCATGGACATCCACTGCCAACACATCAGCACGGCCCTGGGCCGGCTTCACTTCGCCCGGTGCGGCACCGGATTTCCGGTCCTGTTGCTCCACCAGACGCCCCGCTCGTGGGACGAGTACCGCGACGTGCTGCCGCTGCTGGGCCGGCAGTGGGACGTGATCGCCATGGACACGGTGGGTTACGGGGGCTCGCCGCCGTTTGCCGACGGTGCCCCCACGGTCGAACGCTGGGCCGCCGCCGCCCTGGCGCTCATGGACAGCCTGGGCCACCGGCGGTTCGCGGTGTTGGGTCACCACACCGGTGCCGTCATCGGCATGGAAATGGCGGTGGCCGCGCCCGAGCGTGTGGCGGCCTTGCTGCTGTCGTCCTGCCCCATGGTGGACGCGGACAAGCGCCGGCGCCACGGCAGCCATCCCACGGTCGATGGCGTGGAGCGCCGCGCCGACGGCGGCCACCTGGTGGAGCTGTGGCGTGGCCGCCAGGGTTTTTACCCGAGCGGGGACATCGATCTGCTGGAGCGTTTTGTCATCGACGCCCTGCGCGCCGGTCCCCGGGCAGGCGGTGGGCACCTGTGTGTGAACCGCTACCACATGGAAGACCGCATCGGTGGCGTGCGCGCCCCCACCCTGATCATCGCCGCGCCGCAGGACCCCCATGCCTACCCGGCGGTGCCCCGGCTCGCCAGCGCGCTGCCCCATGCGCGGGTGGTCGAAATCGACGGTGGCATGGTGCCGCTGCCCGACCAGATGCCCGAGGACTTTGCCGCGGTCGTGGCGGACTTTCTGGACAGCTGCGCGCTTGGCGCCGCCCGATCCGCCTGATCGGTTTACAGCCCCTTGGCCGCAAGAATCTGAATTTCGACACAAGCACCCAGGTGCAAAGGTGTCGCCAGCACGGTGCAATGTTTTCGCCAGGTGCTTCAGCACCATGTCGGTTCACGCCGACATGCCGTCCGGCGCCTTTCCTTCCGGGGTGTGCATGACTTCACCAGACACAATCGATGACCGCCACCCTGACCGGCGACCGCGCCATCAAGCAGCCGGTGGCGGACGTCGGCTCTTCATCCTGGAGCTGGGATTGGCCCGAGAGGCTGAGCCGCTTCGGGTGCCGTGTGCCATGGTGGTCAGGGCAGCTGCGTGTAGCGCTGCGCCAGCGCCTGGAACTCGGGTAGCTGCACGGGCAGGCCGTGTTCTTCGGCCAGGATGGCGGCCACCCGGGGCGCGAGCTGGCGGGCCAGGCGCGCATCGAGGAACAGCAGGCGCGAGCGGCGCGCCAGCACGTCTTCCACGGTGATGGCGTACTCGTGGCGGGCGGCGAAGCGAACCATGGCTTCCGTCAGCCCCGGGCACAGCGTGATGTCCTGGCCCGGCAGTTCGCGCAGCGCGGCCTGTTCGCTGCCGTAGCTGTGTTCGCCGGGGGCTTGTTCCAGCGGCACCTGGGAGCCATTGCCCGCGCCCACCAGCGGCAGCCGGGTGGTGACGCCGCCGGGGCGGCGCTTGATCAGCCGCCGCTCGGCGCACTTGGCCAGCACGTCCTCGGCCATGGCGCGGTAGGTGGTCCACTTGCCCCCGGTCACCGTGACCAGGCCGCTGCGACCCAACAGCACCGTGTGTTCGCGGCTGATGGAGGCGCTGCCTTCGCCGTCTTCGGGGGGCTTGACCAGGGGGCGCAGGCCGACCCAGATGCTCTTGACATCGGCGCGGGTGGGCGCCTTGCGCAGGCAGCGGCCGGCTTCGTTCAGGATGAAGTCGACCTCCTCCTTGAGTGCCTGGGGCTCCAGTTCCAGGCCGGGGCGCGCGGTGTCGGTGGTGCCCAGGATGACCTTGCCCAGCCAGGGCACGGCAAACAGCACGCGGCCGTCGGCCGTCTTGGGCACCAGCAAGGCGGTGTCGCCGCCCAGGAATTCGCGATCGACCACCAGGTGCACGCCCTGGCTGGGGGCGACGATGGGCCGGTGTGCCTTGGCCAGGTCGTCCTTTTCGCGCAGCCGGTCCACCCACACGCCCGTGGCGTTGACCACGCAGCGCGCGTGGATGGGGAAGCGCTGGCCGCTGAGGGTGTCGGCGCAAACCAGACCGGTGATCTGGCCGTCGTGGTGGCTCAGTTCCACCGCCTCGCAGTAGTTGAGCAGCAGCGCGCCGCGGGCGGCAGCGGTGCGCGCCAGGGCCAGGGCCAGGCGCGCGTCGTTGAACTGGCCGTCCCAGTACTTGACGCCGCCGCGCAGCCCCTGGGGCGCCACCGTGGGCAGGTGCCTGAGGGTGTCGGCGCGGTTCAGCAGCTCGGTCTTGCCCAGCCCGGCGCGGCCGGCCAGCATGTCGTAGGCGGTCAGGCCCAGGCCGTAGAAGGGCGTTTCCCACCAGCGGTAGGAGGGCATCACGAAGGCCAGCGGCTGGGCCAGGTGGGGGGCGTTGTGCAGCAGCGTGCTGCGTTCGTGCAGGGCTTCCCGCACCAGCGCGATGTTGCCCTGGGCGAGGTAGCGCACGCCGCCATGGACCAGCTTGGTCGAGCGCGACGAGGTGCCCTTGGCGAAGTCGTGTGATTCGACCAGCACCACGCTGAATCCGCGCGCCGCCGCGTCCAGCGCCACGCCTAGGCCGGTGGCGCCACCGCCCACCACCGCGACGTCATAGGCGGGCTGGGCCGCCAGCCGGGCGAGCAGGTCCGCGCGGCGGGTGGGCAGGGGGGCGGGCGTGGAAGGCATGGTTGGGCGCTGCGGGCAGGGTGTTTCGTTTGCAGGCCTCGAATCTTAGGTGATTTTGTTCGTTTGGTCACCTTTTTGTTTCGTTATGATTCGTTTATAGTGGTGGCTCCCATCCGTCAGAGTTCCACCCATGTCCGTCAATCCCCGCCAGCTTCAGCTTCTCCAGACGGTCCAGCAACAGGGGTCGGTGATGCTGGACACCCTGGCCGAGGTGCTGGAGGTGACCTTGCAGACCGTGCGCCGTGACGTGCAGAAGCTGGCCGACGAAGGCCTGCTCACACGCTTTCATGGTGGGGTGCGCCTGCCGGGCTCGACGGTGGAGAACATCACCCATCTGCAGCGCGTGCAGCTCCATGCGGCCGAGAAGGGCCGCATTGCCCGGGCCGTGGCGCAGGCCATTCCCCACCACTGCTCGCTGATCCTCAACATCGGCACCACCACCGAGGCGGTCGCCCGCGCGCTGCTGGACCACCGGGGCCTGCGCGTGATCACCAACAACCTGAACGTGGCCACCATCCTGAGCGCCAACCCGCACTCGGAGGTCATCGTGGTGGGTGGCGTGGTGCGCGGGCGTGACCACGGCATCGTGGGCGAGGCGGCGGTGGATTTCATTCGCCAGTTCAAGGTCGACCTCGCGGTGATCGGCATCTCCGGCATCGAGGCCGATGGCAGCCTGCGCGATTACGACTACCGCGAGGTGAAGGTGGCGCGCACCATCATCGACCACGCCCGCGAGGTCTGGGTGGTGGCCGACACCACCAAGTTCAACCGCCCGGCCATGGTGGAGGTGGGTCAGCTGGCCCAGATCGACCGGCTGTTCACCGACGCCACGCCACCGGCGCCTTTCCCGGCCCTGCTGCAGGACGCGGGGGTGCGCCTGGAGATCGCCGATTGAACCCCGGCAGCCACCACAACGACACAGACGAGGAGACCCCATGACCTACTTGCTGGCCCTGGACCAGGGCACTTCCAGCTCCCGCAGCATCGTGTTCGACGAACGGGGCCGCGTGGTCGCCATGGCCCAGCAAGAGCTGCCGCAGATCTACCCGCAGCCCGGCTGGGTCGAGCACGACGCGCGGCACATCTGGCGCATCCAGCTCGCCACGGCGCGCGAGGCGCTGGCCAAGGCCGGTATCGCGGCGGCCGAGGTGAAGGCGCTGGGCATCACCAACCAGCGCGAGACCACCGTGGTCTGGAACCGCAAGACCGGCGAGCCCATCCACCATGCCATCGTCTGGCAGGACCGCCGTGCCGAGCCCGAATGTGCGGCGCTGCGCGCGCGCGGCCTGACCGATACGATCCAGGCCAAGACCGGCCTGCTGGTGGACGCCTATTTCTCGGCCACCAAGCTCAAGTGGCTGCTCGACCACGTGCCCGGCGCGCGCGCGCAGGCCAACAACGGCGAACTCGCCTTTGGCACCATCGACAGCTGGCTCATCTGGCAGCTGACCGAGGGCCGGGTGCACGCCACCGACGTCAGCAACGCCTCGCGCACCATGTTGTTCAACGTGCGCACCAACCAGTGGGACAGCGAACTGCTGGCCGAGCTGGACATCCCCGCCAGCCTGATGCCCCGCGTGCTGCCGTCGTCCGCGCTGTATGGCGACACCGCGCCGGCCCTGCTGGGCCATGCCATCCCCATTGGCGGCGTGGCCGGCGACCAGCAAAGCGCCTTGTTCGGCCAGGCCTGCTTCTCCGCCGGCATGGTGAAGAACACCTACGGCACGGGCTGTTTCATGCTCATGCACACCGGTGAACATTTCCAGACCTCCCACAACGGGCTGATCACCACCAGTGCGGCCCAGGTGTCCGCGCGGCCGCAGTACGCGCTGGAGGGCAGCGTGTTCGTGGGCGGCGCGGTGGTGCAGTGGCTGCGCGATGGCCTGCAGGCCATCCAGGGCAGCGGCGAGGTGCAAAGCCTGGCCCAGAGCGTGCCGGACTCGGGCGGCGTGATCCTGGTCCCCGCTTTCACCGGCCTGGGCGCGCCCTACTGGAAGCCCGATGCGCTGGGTTCCATCACCGGCCTGACCCGCGGCACCACCCTGGCCCACATCGCGCGCGCCGCGCTGGAGAGCATCGCCTTCCAGAGCGCGGCCCTGCTGCTGGCCATGAGCCGCGACGCCGTCAGCGCCGGCGCCGCGGCGGTGTCGGAATTGCGGGTGGACGGTGGCGCCTGTGTCAACGACCTGCTGATGCAGTTCCAGGCCGACCTGTTGGGCATCCCCGTGGTGCGTCCGGCCGTCACCGAAACCACCGCCCTGGGCGCCGCCTACCTGGCCGGCCTGTCCACCGGGGTGTACCGCGGCACCGACGAGCTGACGGGTTTGTGGCGCGCCGAGCGGCGCTTCCTGCCCACCTTGCCGCCCGCCCGGGCCCAGGCGCTGATGGAGCGTTGGGAGCATGCGGTGCGGCAGACCACGCTGTAGTGTGGTGGGGCTCAGGATCGGCGGGGTTTGTCTACCGGACCAGGGGCAGTCCATCCGCCTTTACAAGGTGTCTGTGAAACCGGCGGTAGCCCATCGAGATGGGCTGTGGACAAGGAAGGCACTCAAGCCTTGTCGGACCCAAACCCCGGACCACTCATCGGCGCCGCCCAGCGGCGATCCATCGCTGTGTCATACCTCTCGCAAGGTTGTAGCGGGCGCAGTTGTATTGCTCCATTTGGTCGAGTTCTGTGTTTGCGATGCGACGCAGCGCGGCACTGTCAGCGGCATCGACGTGCACCTCCGCGAATGCGGCATCCAGCGTTCGACCATGGAAGACAACGAACTGCATCAGCTCGTTCAAGGTCTGCCGATACTTGGTCCGAATCGGGTCTGGCGCCGACAGAGAGGCCCGCAGCACGCTGTACTTTCGAATCGACCGGCGGTAAATGAACTCGAACAAGTCCACCGCCGCCGTGACATTGCGCTGCTCGTAGACACCGAGCATGGCGGTCGCGTAGTCCGAGCGCTCTACGTCCAGGAAAGACAGCGGTGAGCAGTTATAGAGCATGAGCGGCATATTCGCGCTCAGACGACTCGTGCGCTTGTTGCCATCCGCAAAGGGCTGCAGGTAGGCCAGGTTGACCCACAGGAAGAAGGCGGCCTCCACCGGATTGCGGATGTTCCGCACCTTGTGGACGATGGCGTTCAGCGTCTCCTCAAGGAGCGAGGGAACGCTGCTGGGGGTGTAGACCGAGCCGTCGATGTTCACCACGCGCCGACGGATGCTGCCGATATCGCGTGAGTCGCGAAGGAGGTCACGCATCAGCTTGGCCTGCAGGTCGACGATGACGTGCACGGTGATGCCCTCTGTCGGCACCGCATCGACCATGAACTCGATGGCGCTCTTGTGATTGAGCAGCATCAGCGTGTCCTCATCGAATGGTCCGCCTTGTTGGCCGAGCTCGAAGAGCACCTTGGTGTCGAGCAAGCTCTTGTTGTTGCCCTCGAGGCGCGATGACGACCAGGACAAGTCGATGAGCAACTGCTCGAGCACCTCTCGCGCGTAGGTTCCTGCGGGTTGCTGGGCTTGGCTACGGCCAGCGGTATAGAGGTCCGTGGCCAGCTCGGGCGGCAGCAAGCTAGATTGATTCGGGATGTAGCTGTTCACAAACGCGCTGTCGTAGCCCACGGGGGTGCGAGTGCCCAAGGGTGCGCGAAGCGCCTCGATGAGGGGCTGTGCAGCCGCTGACCATTGAAGGGCCCCGGCCGCAACCGGCGTTTGGGAGCCATAGGGCAACGCGCGCAGCGCTTCCTCGGCCGCTGCGGTGGCTAGATATCGGGTCGAACGGCCATCCCCCTGCTTTTCCAGAAAGCCGGCGGCAAGAAGGTCCCGCAAGTCGCGGTTGATGGTGGGCCTGGAAACGTCCAGGGCTTGCTCCAGCGCGCGCGGTGCAACGGCGTCACCAGCGGCAAGGATTTGGCGCAACAGCGCCTCATGGCGGGGCGACAGCGTGGAAAGTGTCATGGTACAGCGAATCTTGTCAATCTCATCAATTCTGTTATATGACAAAAATGAGCTGTAATTTTATCTCAAAGAGAGCTTGATTGATAGAGTTGTTGACAAGATTAGGCGCTGATTGACAAGAGAATTCGCGACGGCAGGATGGATGGGTTGGCATCGGTTGCCAAAAATTTGGCGAACTCTGAAGGCTGTGAACGGCTGCCAGTTCAGAGCAGTATGAGCTGAGGGCACTTGTCTCCAGACTGCGGCGTGACTCAGCGGCAAGACGTCTGGCTCAGCAGGTTGAAGGGTGAGGTTGTGTGAAAAATGCAG
>NZ_JASATI010000021.1:0-83402 GCF_038440225.1 Hydrogenophaga sp. OTU3427
GATTGAACTCCGGCAATCAACAATTCGAACCCCCCTGATGCTCAAGCTAGTCGCGAAAACAGAGTACGGCGAAGTCGCCGTCGATGTCAGAGCACCTGACGTGACCGTATCCCGAACCTAGGCGTCTGCTGCCGCCATGATTGCATCGCGGCTGAGCCCAGCCATCCTGCGACGCAAGCCACAAGACGCCTTCCGACCCATCCCCGTCACGCCCATCGGCACGTCGGAGCCGGCATCGCCCGCCAGCCTTCGCGTCGTCCTCGGGGTGCTGGCTTCGCCGCCCTGCCTTGGTTCTCAAGACTATCCCGCAGTCCAAGGCTTTCCCCCTGCTGCTGCCGTTTTTAAACCGACCAGCAGGGCTGGCAGCCCGCGAATCAGCAGACTGCCGTCTGTATAGCAAAGAATACGCGGCACTTGAAAAGTGCCACAAAAAATTCATCAGCCTGGAATCTGTACTATTCAACGTTAGATGGCTTAACGTGTGTCATCTCTTTGCTTATTGCAAGCTGAAGCATACGCCTCCCCCAAAATAGGAGTTCGTCATCAGCCTCCGATAAAAAAATTGTATTTCCATGCACAATTTTTGACCTAGCTTGATAGAACCGAACAAAGGTGTCACGTATTTGCTTCCGCGCCTTTAGATTTGTTGCAACGAGATAGGCGCATCGGTCAGCCAACATGCGAGTCAGACTCGAATTTTCATCATCCTCTCCAAATAAAGCCTCAAAGCCGATACTAGTCTGAACCAGTGCCATGGTTGGACTGAGTGATGTCAACCCGTCAAGATGCCACTCGCATGCTGTGCGTAATCGACCGACCCCATCATCCTCCGCGGCATACAACCAGGCCGCATCACGAAGAGCAGCACGAATTTCAGACACCTTTCCAGCGACCTCCGCAGATTTGAAACGAAATGAATAAGATGAAAGGAGACTCGACAGCTCGGGGGACAACTCCACCGAAAACGGCGCAATAGGTCCGGACGTATCCTCAATAAATTCAATTGAAGGTTTTGGATGCGATACCCTAGATGTTCGAAGCATCATTGCCAGTGTAATGATGCCCATTTTCGGAGCAACTAAACCGCAAGCCAGTGCTTGCTGAAGAATGAGCTTGTATCCGGAGAGCGCTTGCCTTGCAGCAGAGGATTGACCACCGTACCCAGCAAACCCCCGAACCTTAAGCTCCAGAGCGTAATTAGAAGCGCCATGGTTCTCTGGCACCAAAGCAAGCAATCCACCACCTCTGAGTGCGACATCACTTTGATATCTGGATATGGCAATCGCTTCAGAAATATAAATACTGTCACCCAAATCCGGCAACTCGGGAATTGGAATTTTGGCCGTATATGTTCTTGGAAACGAATCAATAAATGCCACTAGCTCATCAGCAAGTTTGGCTAGACCATCATCCCCGATAACTGCCGAAAGCTGCCGCACTTCTCCGACCCCATCATGTGGCATGGCTGCAATGGCATTTGCAATGCAATTGAAAAATATTGAATAAATATCCTGAGTAGTGACCCAGTCGTGCTTGTGCTTCAGTATCTCCTTTGCAACACTTGCGAAGTGCATAGCAAAATTCTCATTGCCAACACTACGACCTAATACGGTCACATTTTTTAAAAATCCGACCGCGTGCCGCCGTATCGCATCTTTTGCGTTTGGATGCATACTCACAGCTGACTCCTCGGCTTTCGATTCAAAAAGTTTTCAATTAAGCAATCGCCCTAACTCTGATTTCCTCAAGCACTTCGACAATTTTTGAAGCCTTTGCTGGAGGAAATACACCCAACGGCCCTTGCGCATTAACGTCAGTAAACGGTGACTGGAACAGTCGCTCCGTAGCCATCACGCCGTTTTGCGTCAGCTCTAACACTATTAGGTTGATGAACTCAATTTGGTCAGCCGAAGCCGTGCTACCCTGTAAAAACTCACTGAAGGCCTGCATGGCCGCTTCGCGGTCCAGCCCGACCAAGGAGCGGATGAACAAGCCCAGCCCGTTGCTCTTGGCTTTGGCCTCACTGATGAGCTCCGGAGTACCACCGGCGGCAGTCAGTATCTTTTCCAGCTCATCGAGGTCAGTTGGCGTCAATGCTTGGTTGCGGCGAAGTCGCTGCAAGGCGAGGTGGGACTCGTGCTCCCTTAGGAACACGCGCGCCTTTTCCTTGAACTTCGCCATGTTCAGGCCTGCAGTTACCTGGGGCAGTTCGATGTTGGTGAGTTCGCCGATGGCATCTTCAAAGTCGGTGTAGACCACCTTCTTCTGCCCCTTGGGAATCAGCTTGACCAACGCACGTAAGCGCCTGCGCACCGTCTCCAGCATGGGCACGGTGACGTCTTCCCACCATTCCTCGCTGACCACGGCTTGAATCAGCACCATCTCGGCCTTGATGGCGGGGATAGCCGTCTGCTCTTCAAGGGCGCTAGCAATCTTCTGAATCTTGTCTTTGAGGTCCGGGAAGCTCTTCCCCGCCTGAAGCACCGACAACTGGGTTCGCAGCATCAGCATGTCAAACCGCTTGGCTTCTTCATCCTCGTCGACCAGTGACGTGGGTAATCCGGCCACCTCGGTTTCCAGCTCATACCTGGCTTCTGATGACAACTTGTTCCAGGCCGCCGGCTGGGCATAGCGCTCGACAAACTGCCGCTTGGGACGCACCACGAAGTTGTCCACATTCATGGCGGCCACTTGCTGATGCAACAGACCCGCTGTGTCTTTACGGACTTCCTTCATGGTCAGGCTGGTGCCCCATGGCTTGGCCGGAACATCCTCAACCGTCATGCCTGCGGGGTTGCGGGCATCCAGTTCTGCCAACATCTCCAACCGAGCCTTGAACAGGCGGGTGCTCAGTGGTTCTGATGCACCACCTTCTTTGAAGTCAGTGTTCTGGCTGAAAAATTCGAGGTTTTGGCAGTAGTCGAAGATGTAGAAGTTCTTCTTGTCCTCACCAGGTCCGAACAGGTCTGGCCTCAATCGCGTGCCGCGTCCCACCATCTGCCAGAACTTGGTCTTGCTGCGCACGACCTTGAAGAACACGAGGTTGACCACCTCCGGCACGTCGATACCGGTGTCCAGCATGTCCACCGAGATGGCGATGTGTGGCGCCTTCTCTGGCTTGGAGAAGTCGTCAATCAGGCTCTGGGCGTATTCGGTCTTGTAGGTCACCACCCGAGCAAATGCGCCTTTGTAGTGCGGGTAGTTGGCGTCGAAGCGCTGGGCAATGTAGTCGGCGTGGTCGTTGTTCTTGGCGAAAATGATGGTTTTGCCGAGCCGGTCGCCGCCAGCGACCTTCTGGCCGTTGAGCATCAGCGTAGCCAGCACCTTGTCCACCGTGTCCTCGTTGAACAGCCACTTGTTCAGGGCCTCGGCGTTCACCTCGTCCGGCACGTTGCCTTCGTCGTCCCACTCCAGCTCGTCCCACTGGGCCTTCTCTTCGTCGGACAGGTCGGCGTAGCGGATGCCTTCGCGTTGGAATTTGAGGGGCACCGAGATGGCCACGGGTGGCACCAAGTGGGCATCGGCCACGGCTTCGTCCAGGCCATAGGCATCGGTGGGCACGCCGTTTTCCAGCCCGAACAGGCCGTAGGTGTTGTGGTCGATTTCGTCCTTGGGCGTGGCGGTCAAGCCCACCAGCAACGAATCAAAGTAGTTGAAGATGGCGCCGTACTTCTGGTAGACCGAGCGGTGCGCTTCGTCGATGACGATGAGGTCGAAGTGCCCCACCCCGAAGCGGCGCTGGCCGCTGGCCACGTCGTCAATCAGGCCCATCATGGTGGGGTAGGTAGAGACGAAGACCCGGTCATCGGTGTGTTTCTCGGTGACCAGGTTCACCGGGGCGGCGTCGGGCAGGTGTTTCTTGAAGGCGTTGACCGCCTGGTTGACCAGGGCCACCCGGTCGGCCAGGAACAGCACGCGCTTGGCCCAGTTGCTCTCCATCAGCACCTTGACAAGTGCAATCACCGTGCGGGTCTTGCCGGAGCCCGTGGCCATCACCAGCAGGGCCCGGCGCTGGCGGTCCACCTCGAAGTGGTGGCCTACCTTGCGCACGGCTCGTGTCTGGTAGTAGCGCTCCACGATGGAGGCATCAATCACCACTTCGGCTGGGCTCTTGCGGCTGCTGCGGCGTTGGATGGCCAGTTCCAGCTCGTCTTTCTTGTAGAAACCCTGCATCGGCCTCGGCGGGTAGGCTGTGTCATCCCACAGCCAATGCTCGTAGCCATTGGAATAGAAGATGACGGGGCGCTGGCCGTACATCTGCTCCAGGCAGTCGGCATACAGCTTGGCTTGCTGCTGTCCCACGCTGGCGCTTTTGGTGGTGCGCTTGGCTTCAATCAGAGCCAGGGGTTTGCCATCGTCGCCCCACAGCACGTAATCCACAAAGCCCTTGCCCTCGCTGTTGGGCATCCCGGTGACTTCCACCTCGAAGTTCACCACCGGGTTCAAGCTCCAGCCTGCTTCTTTGAGGAGCACATCGATGAAGGCCTTGCGGGTTTCGGCTTCGGAGTAGTCGTGGGTGTCAGGCTCAGCAGCGTTAGCCTTCTTCGCAGCGGCCACTTCCGCTTGCAGCATCTTGAGCTCGTCAGACAGGGCAGCTTGCTCTTTGAGAGCAGCGGCCAGCTTGTCATCGCGCTCCTTCAGGCTGGCTTCGAGCTTTTGCAGTTGCTCAGCCGACTGAGGGGCAGTGCCAACGGCTGATGGCAGCAAGGTCGCAGAGAAAGTCAGACCCGGAGATGGGCGGGCTTTGCGCCCATATGTGCGGGCGAGCCAGTAACAAAAGTGGAATAGCTCGCGCAGGGCGTTGACAGCATCGGTGTCGTTGACCTTGCGGGCGCTGTGAACGGCCAAGTTGCCCAGGTCTTTGATGAGGCGCGCCTTGGTGAACAGCGCCTCGCCCACCGTGGACTTGAAACTGGGCTCGTGGATGAAGGCGCTCAGGTTGTCCTGGTAGGGCCTGCGCAGACTGTGGTCGTGGGCGTACATCCACGCCACGGCCAGTTCCAGGGTGCGGCGAGCATAGAAACAGGATGCACGGGCGTCGGTGTTCGCCAAGCCTTCAGCCTTGGTGGCAGCCTCAAAGAACAGAGGCCATTCGGGCTGGAGGAAGGCGAAGTTGCTCATATGCCTGCTTTTCCCTTGATGAAGACGTTCATTCTCTGCGCCAAAGCTTCACGGCGGAATTTCAAGAAATCTTTGTACGAAGCTGTGCTCCAAAGCGCTGGGTCTGTGGGCACACATTGGCTTTCTAGGGCCTCTTTGCCCTGTTTGGCAATCACATCTTCCAGGTACTGGGAGGCTTCCTTGTTGCTGATGCGTCGGTTGGTCTGGCCGGTGATGAAAGCCATGTTGGCGATTTCGTTGATTTCGCCCGTCTCGTAGCCCTTGTCCTTCAGCAGGGACTTCGGGATGATGTGATGCCACTGGATGAAGTGCAGCTTGCCTTGATGCGTCAGGGACAAACCCAGCCCGCTGTACCAGTCCTTCGCGCCAGACGCCTTGAGAGCTAGGTAGGCCAGCGAGAAGAGCGGGCTGCCAACGCCTCGACCGGCGAGGTCGCCCGGCTCCACATGCAGGCGGCCAAACTGGCGCTTGACTGGGTCCATCAACGCCGCCACATCGCCTGAGCGGAACACGATGGCCAAGTCCTCATTCAACAGAGTCTCGGTGGACCCACGGGAATAGCGGCCGCGAGCGTTAGCAACCAACAGCCAGTGCAGCAGCTGGCGCTGTTCTTCAGCAGACAGCTTGTTGTCTTTCTTTCTGCTCAAAGCAGCAATTACGTGCAGGAACATGGGCGAAGACAGCAGCGACTCGTCCTCAATGCCAGCATTGCTGCGCAGGAAGTTGATGGCGTACCGTAAGCCCTCCTGCGCCTCAGCCCATCCTGCCTTGAGCTTGTCGATGTGGGTGCTGGCCACGCTGCGGAACAGGCACTGCTGGGTGGCGAACACCACAATGGAACGGACCAGGTGACCCAGGTCGATGGTGAAGTAGCTCTTCTCGCATTCCTCCTGGAAGGCCTCCAGCTCTTTGAGCAGGTTGGGCCAGCGCGACGTCATTTGGGCCAGCGCCAGGTCGGAAGACTTGAGTTTGGCCCCCAGGGAGTTCACCCTCACGAAGATTTCGGTCACCTCTTCGTAGCTCATGCTGCGTTCCAGCACATGGACCACATAGGTGTAGTCCTTGATGGCGCGCAACCTCTTCAGTCGGTTGGAATACCTTTCGAAGCGCTCGATGCCTTCAGGTGACTGCATATCGCTGAGTGCGCCGGCCTTTTGCAGAATCTGTACATCACTGCCTGTTTTGAACACCTCGGTGACTGATACCCAGTTGGGCAAGGCAGCGAGGTTTTTGGCGGCGACCACGAAGGTGCGTCGTTTCAGCTTTTCCTGCAAACCCAGGTCGGACTCATCGGCTTCCTCACCGTTGTCGCCATCTTCCCCTTGCTCGTCGTCAGCCACCACGGGCGAGTCTTCGTCGCTGGTGACTTCGGTCTCGTCAGTGGGTGGGCCATCTGGGTGGTCCAAGTTGAAGAGGATGTCGATGGGCCGCTTGCG
The DNA here is from genome assembly GCF_038440225.1 of Hydrogenophaga sp. OTU3427. Classification (NCBI taxonomy): domain Bacteria; kingdom Pseudomonadati; phylum Pseudomonadota; class Betaproteobacteria; order Burkholderiales; family Comamonadaceae; genus Hydrogenophaga; species Hydrogenophaga sp. OTU3427. The sequence continues at coordinate 6,558 of NZ_JASATI010000021.1, forward strand.
GCCACGCACCTGAACCAGCTCGCCACCCAGCACCGCCGTCAACGACGTCAGGCGCTGCTGGCCATCCAGCAGCAGCTTGCGGCCGGCGAAGGCAGTGGTCTCTTGGGCGATGGCGAAGTCGCGAGTGGGTACCGGCTCGTCGGTTTCCCACATCAGGATGGAGCCGCTGGGGTAGCCCCGGTAGAGCGAGTCCAGCAGGTCACGGACCCGGGTGGCGCGCCAAACGTAGTGGCGCTGGATTTCCGGCAGGCGCAACTCGCCGCGCTTGTACATGTCGACGAGGGTGCCGATGGGGATGTTTTGTTGCTGCATTCAGAGCTCCCCTTGAAAGGCGCGGGCCTGTGTACATACAAAGAAACGGTCCAGCTCAGCTGCCGAACGATGATGCTCTCGTGAAAGTCCTTCGAGTGACGCCATGGCGAGCTCAAACTTTCTCTGCAGTTCCCTGGGAGGGAGAAGCACAGGTACTTTGGCCAAATTGGACTGATTTATTCCGGAAATGGTTGACTGAGTGACAAAGGGGCGAACGAACTTTTCGCGAATCCGCTCGTTGTTAAGGTAGTGAAAAAGAAACAGGGGCGACACCTTTGACAAGTCTGGACGAATGCGAATGAATGATGACTCGAACAGCAGGGGTTCACTGCTATCCGGCACACGGCAGGGTTTCGCTGCGCCTTCGTAAGTCAAAGAACGACGCGCAATTAGCACGTCTGACTTCTCAAGTGAGTATTTAGCTACGTCGTCCCCGTCACATTCAACCCGACGCAGTTGACCCCGCCTTACGACACCGCCGAACGCATCGCTCATGTGCACCATCTCGATGCCGCTTTCCGAGTACGCCCCCTTGGGGAAGTAGGCACCATTCTGGAAGCCATCCTGGGCCAGCTCTAGAAGTGGCACGCTCCTAAAGGATGGGCTCGCCCCAGCTGGGTCCCCAAACATTTCCACAAAAATTGACTGCACGAGGCGGTCGAGCTGGGCCAAGGCTTCACGGCGCTTGGCGCGCAGAGCGTCGGCTTTGTCGAGGATGGCGGCGATGCGGCGTTGTTCCGCCAGTGATGGGAGTGGCAACTCAAGTTTTGAAACCACGTCACGAGTGATACCCTTGATGGTCGCTCCTCGAGCCATGCTCAAGAAGTAGTCTTGCTTTGTTCTAAGAAAGTGAACCAAGTAGGCGGTATCAACACGAGCATGGTCAGGAATAAGTGCTGTAATGTCTTGGCTGAAACACAAGTCCACCCCAGCGATGGCCACTTTACCTACGCCAGTTCTGGTTACAAGCAGGACTGAGCCAGCGGGTACCTTGTTGGTCGCTGAAGCCGCTATGGCCTGTTCGGTAATGAAACTCCTGGCATTCATGGCGACCGGCCCCGTAATGTCGGCACTTGTAATCCAGGGTATCTCTCCCTCGAAAAAGTGAGCCTCAGACTTAGCAGGGGTACCGCCGTTCAAGAACTGACAGAGGTTGCCAAGTGCCTCCATCACTTCAGCATCCCCTCAAGCTCCGCCATCCCCGCCTGAATCTCATCCTCCAACTGCCTGAGCTTGGCCAGAATCTCCAGTGGGTGTTCGAGCGCCACCGACTCGTGCACCACTTCCTTGTAGCGGTTGATGGACAGGTCATAGCCCTGCGCTGCAACGTCGGCCTTGGGCACGCAGAAGCTCTGCGCCGTGCGTGGTCGCTCGCGCTCGGTGGTGTCGCGCTGCGCCCAACGGGTCAGCGCATCGGGCAGGTTGTTCTTGGCGTGTTCGGCTTCGGTCAGTGGCTGTTCGGGGTACGGCCCCAGCTTGTTCTCATCCAGCAACGGTTGGCGCTTGTCATCCAGGCTCCAGCCGTCGGCCTGCATGTCGTAAAACCACACCTGGTCGGTGCCGCCCGAGTTGGTTTTGGTAAAGAACAGGATGGCCGTGGACACCCCCGCATACGGCTTGAAGGTACCGGCGGGCAATGAAACCACGCCGTCCAGCTTCTGGTCTTCCACCAGCATGCGGCGCAGCTCCTTGTGCGCCTTGCTGGAACCGAACAGCACGCCATCGGGCACCACCACGGCCGCCCGCCCACCGGGCTTGAGCAGCCGCAGGAACAGGGCCATGAACAGCAGCTCGGTCTTCTTGGTCTTGACGATGCTCAGCAGGTCTTTGGCGGTGTTCTCGTAGTCCAGGCTGCCGGCAAAGGGCGGGTTGGCCAGGATGAGGCTGTACTTCTCTTCGTCGGCTGCATGGTCCTGGGCCAGTGAATCCTTGTAGCGGATGTCGGGGTTGTCCACCCCGTGCAGAGCCATGTTCATGCTGCCAATGCGCAGCATGGTGTTGTCGAAGTCGTAGCCATGGAACATGCCATGGTGAAAGTGCGCCCGGGCCGAGGTGTCGTTGAACAGTGTGGGGTGTTTGTCGCGCAGGTATTCACCGGCCGCCACCAGAAAGCCACAGGTACCGCTGGCCGGGTCGCAAATCACGTCCTTGGGGGTGGGAGCCGTCATGGCCACCATCAGCTTGATGATGTGCCGCGGCGTGCGGAACTGGCCGTTCTGGCCAGCTGCGGCAATCTTGCCCAGCATGTACTCGTACAGGTCGCCCTTGGTGTCACGGTCTTCCATGGGCACGTGGTCCAGCATATCCACCACCTTGGCCAGCAGGCCAGGTGTGGGAATAGTGAACCGAGCGTCTTTCATGTGCTGGCTGTAGGTCGAGCCGTCACCGCCCATGTTGCGCAGGAAGGGGAACACTCGCTCGCCCACCACCGTGAACATTTCCGCCGGGGCGAAGTTCTTGAAGCGGGACCAGCGCAGGTCGTCGTAGCTGCGGCCCACCGCATCTTTGCCCTCAGGGAAGATGCGCTTGGCCATGGGCTGCTTCAGCAGCAGGGCCTTGCTTTCTTCCAGAGTGTGCGCGTCATCCAAGCGACGGATGAACAACAGGTAGGTGATTTGCTCCAGCACCTCCATGGGGTTGGAGATGCCGCCCGACCAAAAGGCGTTCCAGATGGCGTCGATTTGGCTGCGGATGTCGCTGGTGAGCATTTAGGGTGTTTTGTGAAAGATTGAGCCAAGCGCAGCAACGCTACACCGACAACTGCGAACAATGATAGCCGCCCGTTTTCAGGGCGGCGACAGGGTAACCGTCACCCGAGTATGGGGGTTTTGACGGTCGATAGCTTTTGACAACTCAATACAAAAGACCCATAAGTTTCTCAACTTATGGGTCTTTTTTCTCAGCTTATGCGTCTACCTACACCATCGATCACACGTCGATATTCCCCGCCCGCAGCGCGTTGTTCTCGATGAAGAAGCGGCGTGGCTCGACCTCGTCGCCCATCAGCATGGTGAAGACCTTGTCGGCCTCGATGGCGTCTTCGATCTGCACGCGCAGCAGGCGGCGCACGTTGGGGTCCATGGTGGTTTCCCACAGCTGCTCGGGGTTCATCTCGCCCAGGCCTTTGTAGCGCTGGCGGGCGGTGGTGCGTTCGGCTTCGCTGATGAGCCACTTCATGGCCAGGCGGAAGTCGCTCACGCGTTCTTCCTTCTGCTTGTCGCCTTCGCCGCGCATGACCTTGGCGCCTTCGCCGAGCAGGCCGCGGAAGGTGTTGGCGGCTTCGGCCAGGGCCGCGTAGTCGGCGCCGTGCACGAAGTCCTGGGTGATGACGCTGCTCTTGACGTTGCCGTGGTGGCGGCGGCTGATGCGCAGGATGGGCTTGTCGGTGCGCACGTCGAACTCGGCCGCCACGTCGGCGGGCACGCCGGTGGTGTTGAGTTCGCGCAGGGCCACCTGCAAGGCGGCGGCGCTGGCCGCCGCGCCTTCCATGTCGTCGAGCTGCAGCGCCACGCCGTCGGCCACGGCGCGCAGGGCCTCGGCGTCCATGAAGGCGCCCAGGCGGGCGATCACGGCCTCGGCCACCTGGTGCTTGCGCGCCAGTTCGCCCAGGGTGTCACCTTCGAGGGTGGTGCTGGCGTCGCCGCCGGTGACGACCTTGGCGTCCTTGAGTGCGATGCGCAGCAGGAAGCCATCGAGGGCGGACGCGTCCTTGAGGTAGAGCTCTTCCTTGCCGGCCTTGACCTTGTAGAGCGGCGGCTGGGCGATGTAGATGTGGCCGCGTTCGACCAGCTCGGGCATCTGGCGGTAGAAGAAGGTCAGCAGCAGGGTGCGGATGTGGGCGCCGTCGACGTCGGCGTCGGTCATGATGATGATGCGGTGGTAGCGCAGCTTGTCGATGTTGAAGTCGTCGGCGCCGCTCTTGGCCTTTCCGCTGTAGTCGTCGGCGCTGGCCTTGCCGATGCCGGTGCCCAGCGCCGTGATCAGCGTGAGGATTTCGTTGCTGGTCAGCAGCTTCTCATAGCGGGCTTTTTCCACGTTCAGGATCTTGCCGCGCAGCGGCAGGATGGCCTGGAATTTCCGGTCGCGGCCCTGCTTGGCGGAGCCACCGGCGGAGTCGCCCTCGACGATGTAGATCTCGCACAGCGCAGGGTCTTTTTCCTGGCAGTCGGCCAGCTTGCCGGGCAGGCCCATGCCGTCGAGCACGCCCTTGCGGCGCGTCATCTCGCGCGCCTTGCGGGCGGCTTCGCGGGCACGCGCGGCCTCGACGATCTTGCCGCACAGGATCTTGGCGTCGATGGGGCGCTCTTCCAGGAACTCGGTCAGGGTCTTGGCCACGATGTCTTCCACCGGGGCGCGCACTTCCGAGCTGACCAGCTTGTCCTTGGTCTGGCTGCTGAACTTGGGCTCGGGCACCTTGACGGAGAGCACGCAGCACAGGCCTTCGCGCATGTCGTCGCCGCTGACCTCGACCTTGGCCTTCTTGGCGAGTTCGTTCTGCTCGATGTACTTGCCGATCACCCGCGTCATGGCGGCGCGCAGGCCGGTGAGGTGGGTGCCGCCGTCGCGCTGCGGGATGTTGTTGGTGAAGCAGAGCACGTTTTCGTTGTAGCTCTCGTTCCACTGCATGGCCACTTCCACACCGATTTCGGTGCCGGGGATGCCGCCGTAGCTGTCGGCCGGGCGGGTGCCGGTGGCGTGGAAGGTGGTGGGGTGCAGCACCTTCTTGCCCTGGTTGATGAATTCGACAAAACCCTTGACGCCGCCGGCGCCCGAGAAGTCGTCTTCCTTGCCGCTGCGTTCGTCCTTCAGGCGGATGCGCACGCCGTTGTTGAGGAAGCTGAGTTCGCGCAGGCGCTTGCTCAGGATCTCGTAGTGGAAGTCGTGGTTCTCTTTGAAGATGTCGGTGTCGGGCAGGAAGTGCACCTCGGTGCCACGCTTCTCGGTGGCGCCGGTCACCTTCATGGGCGAGACCTCGACGCCGTCCACCAGCTCCAGCTGGCGGTTCTGCACGAAGCCGCGCGCGAATTCGAGGCTGTGCACCTTGCCTTCGCGGCGCACCGTCAGGCGCAGCCACTTGCTGAGCGCGTTGACGCAGCTCACGCCCACGCCGTGCAGGCCGCCCGAGACCTTGTAGCTGTTCTGGTTGAACTTGCCGCCGGCGTGCAGCTCGGTCAGCGCGATCTCGGACGCACTGCGCTTGGGCTCGTGCTTGTCGTCCATCTTCACGCCGGTGGGGATGCCGCGGCCGTTGTCGGTGACGGAAATCGAGTTGTCGGTGTGGATGGTGACGACGATGTCGTCGCAGTGGCCGGCCAGGGCCTCGTCGATGGAGTTGTCGACCACCTCGAACACCAGGTGGTGCAGGCCGGTACCGTCGGAGGTGTCGCCGATGTACATGCCGGGGCGCTTGCGCACCGCCTCCAGGCCTTCCAGGATCTGGATCGCGCCTTCGCCATACCCCTCGCTGGCCCCCGCCTGGTGGGCGTCGATGATGGGCTGAGCGGAGGAATGCTCTTCGGGCGTGGGGGTGTTTTCGATGCTCATGCGCGCGCTTTCGGGTTCTCTTACAAGCACCAAACCCGCTCACAGCGGGTTTGGTCGGGCTTCGTTGTTTTGGTGGGCGGATCAGATCCGCATCGGCATCACCACGTACTTGAAGTGTTCGTTGTCGGGGATGGTCAGCAGCGCCGAGCTGTTGCCGTCGCTGAGTTCGATGCGAACCATGTCCTGCGACATGTTCTGCAGCGCATCGATCAGGTAGGTGACGTTGAAGCCGATCTCGATGGCGTCGCCGCCGTAGTCGATGTCGAGTTCGTCGACCGCCTCTTCCTGCTCGGCGTTGTTGGAGGCCACGCGCAGCATGCCGGGCTCGACATTCAGGCGCACGCCCTTGAACTTCTCGCTGGTCATGATGGCGGTGCGCTGCAGGCTGGCCAGCAGCGGGGCGCGGCCCAGCACGATGATGTTGTGGTGGTTGCGCGGGATCACGCGGTTGTAGTCGGGGAACTTGCCCTCGACCAGCTTGGTGACGAATTCCATGCCCTCGAAGCGGAAGCGCGCCTGGTTGCCGGCGAACTGCATCTCGATGGCGCCGTCCTTGTCGGACAGCAGGCGCTGCAGCTCCAGCACGGTCTTGCGCGGCAGGATCACTTCCTGCTTGGGCACTTCCACATCCAGCGTGGCGCTGGCAAAGGCCAGGCGGTGGCCGTCGGTGGCCACCAGGCTGAGCTTGTTGCCTTCGGCCACGAACAGGATGCCGTTGAGGTAGTAGCGGATGTCGTGGACCGCCATGGCAAACGACACCTGGGCCAGCAGGCTCTTGAGCGTCTTTTGCGGCACGCTGAACACCGGGCCGAAGTTGGCCGACTCCTGCACCAGCGGGAAGTCCTCGGCCGGCAGGCTCTGCATGGTGAACTTGCTCTTGCCCCCCTTGAGGATCAGCTTGGCCGCCGACGACTCCAGGCTCACCGACTGGTCGGCCGGCATGGTGCGCAGGATGTCGATCAGCTTGCGCGCGCCCACCGTGGTGGCGAAATTGCCTTCGTCGCCGCCCAGTTCGACCGTGGTGCGGATCTGGATTTCCAGATCGCTGGTGGTCAGCTGCACCTGGCCCCCGGTCTTGCGCACCAGCACATTGGCCAGGATGGGCAGGGTGTGGCGCCGCTCGACGATGCCCGCGACCGATTGCAGCGCGGCCAATACCTTGTCCTGGGTCGACTTGAAAACGATCATGTTGTGGGCTTCCGTCTCTTGGGGGGTTTTTGTGGCTTTGGGCGGTTCCAACTGCCTATTGTCGCGGTTTTACCAGACCGTTTTCAGCCTTTGAGGGTTTGTTCGAGGACGTGCAGCTGCTGGTTCAGCTCGGTCAGCTGGGCGCGTTCGGCGGCGATCTTGCGCACCGCGTGCAGCACCGTGGTGTGGTCGCGCCCGCCAAACAGCTCGCCGATCTCGGGCAGGCTCTTCTGGGTCAGCTCCTTGGCCAGGAACATCGCGATCTGGCGCGGCCGGGCGATGCTGGCCGGGCGCTTCTTGCTGTACATGTCGGCGACCTTGATCTTGTAGTAGTCGGCCACCGTCTTCTGGATGTTTTCCACCGAAATCTGCCGATTCTGGATGGACAGCAGGTCGCGCAGCGCCTCGCGCGCCAGCTGGATGGAGATTTCCTTCTGGTTGAAGCGCGAATAGGCCAGGATCTTGCGCAGCGCGCCTTCGAGCTCGCGGACGTTGGAGCGCACGTTCTTGGCGACGAAGAAGGCGACTTCCTCGGGCATGGTGGTGTGCTCCACCTCGGCCTTGTTGATCAGGATGGCCACCCGCATTTCCAGCTCAGGCGGCTCGATGGCCACCGTCAGGCCGGAATCGAAGCGCGACACCAGGCGCTCGTGGATGTCCACCAGCCCCTTCGGGTAGGTGTCGCTGGTCATCACGATGTGGCTCTTCTTGGCCAGCAGGGCCTCGAAGGCGTTGAAGAATTCCTCCTGCGTGCGTTCCTTGTTGGCGAAGAACTGCACGTCGTCGATCAGCAGCAGATCGAGCGAGTGGTAGCGTGCCTTGAACTCGTCGAAGGTCTTGCGCTGGTAGGACTTGACCACATCCGACACAAACTGTTCGGCGTGGATGTACAAAACCTTGGCCTGCGGCTTGTCGGCCAGCAGCTGGTTGCCGATGGCGTGCACCAGGTGCGTCTTGCCCAGGCCGACGCCGCCGTAGATGAACAAGGGGTTGTAGAGCTGGCCCAGGCTGCCGGCCACGTGCATGGCGGCGGCGCGCGCCATGCGGTTGGCACTGCCCTCCACCAGGGTGGCAAAGGTCAGCGCGGTGTTCAGCCGGTGCTTCTGCCCGTCCTGCGCGGGCTCGGCCGGCGTGGCCACCTCCGGCAGCTCGGCCAGCACCTGGTCTTGCAGGCTGCGGGGCGTGGAAGCTTGCCTGGCGGGGGCTTCACGCGGAGCGAGCGCCAACTCCAGCACGACCGGATGACCGGCGATCTGCTCCAGCAGGCTGGTCAGACGGCCCGCGTATTGGGCCCGTATCCAGTCCATCTTGAAGCGGTTGGCCACCGCCACCTGCACCCGTTCGCCGCCGTCACTGACCCGCGCGGCCAACGGCCGGATCCAGGTGTTGAACTGCTGCTCGGGCATCTCCTGCGCCAGGCGTTCGACGCAAACGTCCCACAGGTCGGCGTGGGCGGCAGGGGTGTTTCCCTCGATCATGGGCTGGCTTGGGGGTGTTTCTTGTTGTGGACAGTCCGGCAGCAACCGGACGGCGATTGTAGTGCCAGCGGCGAGTTATCCACACCCCGTTGTGCTGTGCTTTTTGGCACTGGCTTGCCCCGTGCACCAGAATTTGCGATAATGCCGGGTTTCCCCGATGCACGAGCCTGTGTCGCGGCTGCTTTCGCAGCGGCGTGCCATGGTTTGGATGTCGCCGGGGAGCCCCGCGCAGCCTGCTGCGTGAATTGCCAAGCCATGGCCAAACCATCCTGCCGTTGACCGGCCCGGAGAGGCCAGGAGAACCACTATGAAACGCACCTACCAGCCTTCCAAAATCCGCCGCGCCCGTACCCACGGCTTCCTGGTCCGCATGAAGACCCGTGGCGGCCGTGCCGTGATCGCCGCGCGCCGCGCCAAGGGCCGCAAGCGCCTGGGCCTGTAATTCAGGCGTCCGGCTTGGCCGATCCCGCGGCGGGTTCGTTGCCCCGTGCCCCGCAGGCCACCCCGACCGATGCCTCAGGCAGCGGCCGGCGTCTGAGGCACATCCAGCACCGCGCCCAGTTCCAGTGGGTGATGGCGGGTCCGCCCGTGGTCAAAACCGTTCACTTTGCGCTGCACCTGGCCGCGCTGGATGCACCTGCGGGCGATGCCGCCCCGGCAGGTGCTTCGCCGCGTCCGCTGTTTGCCGTCCCGGCGGCCTGGGTGGGTGTGGTCATTCCCAAACGCTGGGCCAAACGCGCCGTCACCCGCAACATGGTGCGGCGGCAGATCTACGCCCTGGCCCAGGAACGGGTGGCGGCCTTGCCCGAGGCGGCGGTGGTGGTGCGCCTGCGCAGCGGGTTCGACCGCAGCCGTTTCATCAGCGCCACCTCCGACGCCCTGAAGGCCACCGTGCGCGCCGAACTGCAACAGCTGTTCAGCCGCCTGCTGGAGCGCCGCCATGCTTGACTGGCCCCGCCGTGGCCTGATGGCGCTGGTGCGCGGCTACCGCCTGCTGCTGAGCCCCTGGCTGGGTTCGTCCTGCCGTTTCGAGCCCACCTGTTCCGTCTATGCCCTGCAGGCGCTGGAGCGCCACGGCGCCGCCGCCGGCAGCTACCTCACCCTGCACCGGCTGGCGCGCTGCCAACCCTGGTGCGAGGGTGGGCACGACCCCGTTCCCGAGCACCCGCCCGCGCTCTTGTCGCGGCTGCTGGGCCAACCTTCCGAGAAACACTCGTCATGAATGACATCCGTCGATCCATCCTGTGGGTGGTGTTTGGTTTTTCCATGGTGCTGCTCTGGGACCAGTGGCAGGTGTACAACGGCCACAAGGCGACCTTCTTCCCGTCGCCCGCCCCGGCCAGCGTGCCGGCGGCCAAGCCCGATGCCAAGCCGGGCGATGCCACGGTGCCCTCCGCCACCGCGACCGGCGCACCCGCCGCGGGCGCCAGCGCCGTGCCCGACGCGGCCCCTGCCGCGCCCCGCACCCAGCACCAGGTGAGCACCGACGTGTTCAAGCTGACCATCGACAGCCAGGGCGCGGCCATCGTGCGCGCCGAGCTGATCAAGCACGACGCCAAGACGCCCCCGGCCAAGGACCAACCCGCCGACCCCCTGGTTCTGCTGGAAGCCGACAAGAGCTACGCCGCGCAATCCGGCCTGGTGGGCAACACCCTGCCCAACCACACCACGCCGATGACGCTGACCAGCCCGGCCACCACGCTGGCCGATGGCCAGGACACGCTGGAACTGCGCTTCGAATCGCCCGTGTTGGACGGCGTCAAGCTGGTCAAGACGTACACCCTCAAGCGCGGTGCCTACGACATCGGGGTGCGCCACGAGGTGATCAACCAGGGCACGGCGGCCATCAAGCCCCAGCTCTACCTGCAGCTGGTGCGCGACAACAGCACCGCCGGCAGCGCCACGCCTTTCTATTCCACCTTCACCGGCCCGGCGGTCTACAGCAGCCTGTCCAAGTACCAGAAGGTCGAGTTCACCGATATCGACAAGAACAAGGCGACCTTCGACAAGGAAGCCACCGACGGCTACGTGGCCATGGTGCAGCACTACTTCGCCAGCGCCTGGCTGCTGCCCGATGGCGTCAAGCGCGACAACTACGTCGACCGCGTGACCGTGAACCAGGCCGCCCGCTACCGCGCCGGCACCATCACCGGCCTGGCCGACGTGGCACCTGGCCAGTCGCAGGCCGTGGAAGCCCGCCTGTTCCTGGGTCCGCAGGACGAAAAGCTGCTGGAGCGCCTGGCGCCCGGCCTGGAGCTGGTCAAGGACTACGGCTGGCTCACCATCCTGGCCAAGCCGCTGTACTGGCTGCTGGAAAAGATCCATGGCTTCGTGAGCAACTGGGGCTGGTCCATCGTCCTGCTGGTGGTGCTGATCAAGGCCGCCTTCTACTGGCTCAACGCCACCGCCTACCGCAGCATGGCCAAGATGAAGGCGATCAACCCGCGCATCATGGAAATGCGCGCGCGCCTCAAGGACAACCCGCAGCAGATGCAGCAGGAGATGATGAAGATCTACCGCGAGGAAAAGGTCAACCCGCTGGGCGGCTGCGTGCCCATCATGATCCAGATCCCCGTCTTCATCGCCCTGTACTGGGTGCTGCTGTCCAGCGTGGAGATGCGCAACGCGCCCTGGCTGGGCTGGATCACCGACCTGTCCACGCCCGACCGCTTCTACATCCTGCCCGCGGTCATGACCCTGACCACCCTGCTGCAGACCGCCCTGAACCCAACGCCGCCGGACCCGATGCAGGCCAAGATGATGTGGTTCATGCCGCTGATCTTCTCGGTCATGTTCTTCTTCTTCCCGGCCGGCCTGGTGATGTACTGGATCACCAACAACGTGTTGTCCATCGCGCAGCAGTGGGTCATCAACACCCGCATGGGCGTGCCGCCGCAGTTCAATCTGCCGAAGTTCAAGTAACCCCCCCCGAAGCGCCTGCGGCGCCTTCCCCCAGGGGGCGACACCAGCCGTCCGGCAAAGCCGGCCCGGCGGTGTCCCCGGCCGATACACTTCGGCCCACCTATGTTCTCCAGACAGGACGACCCCATTGCCGCGATTGCCACCGCCCCCGGGCGGGGCGCGGTGGGCATCGTGCGGGTGTCGGGCAAGGGACTGGCGCCACTGGTTGAGGCCATCTGCGGGCGCCTGCTGAAGACCCGGGAGGCGAGCTACCTGCCGTTTCGCGATGCGGCCGGCGAGGCCATCGACCAGGGCCTGGCGCTGTTTTTTCCGGCGCCTCACTCCTACACCGGCGAGGACGTGCTGGAGCTGCAGGCCCATGGCGGACCGGTGGTGCTGCAACTGCTGCTGGCGCGCTGCCTGCAGGCGGCCGCCGAAACCGATGCCGGCCAGGCCCGGCTGCCCCACCTGCGCCTGGCCGAGCCGGGCGAGTTCACGCAGCGCGCCTTCCTCAACCACAAGATCGACCTCGCCCAGGCCGAGGCCATCGCCGACCTGATCGACGCCAGCACCGAGGCGGCCGCCCGCAGCGCCGGGCGTTCGCTCTCGGGCGCCTTCTCGCGCGAGATCCACACCCTGCGCGATGCCCTCATCCACCTGCGCATGCTGGTGGAGGCCACGCTGGACTTCCCCGAGGAAGACATCGACTTCCTGCAGCAGGCCGACGCCCGGGGCCAGCTCGGCCGGCTGCAGGCGCAACTGGCCGCCGTGATGGCCCGTGCCCACCAGGGCGCGCTGCTGCGCGAAGGCATCAAGGTGGTGATCGCTGGCCAGCCCAACGCCGGCAAGAGCTCGCTGCTCAACGCACTGGCGGGGGCCGAGCTGGCCATCGTCACGCCCATCGCCGGCACCACCCGCGACGTGGTGAGCCAGACCATACAGATCGACGGCGTGCCGCTGCACGTGGTGGACACCGCCGGCCTGCGCGACACCGCCCTGCCCGAGGTCGACGTGGTCGAGAAGATCGGCATCGAGCGTGCCTGGGGCCAGATCGAGGCGGCCGACGCCGTGCTGTTCCTGCACGACCTGACCCGCCACACGGACACCGCGTACGCTGTGGCCGACAGGGAACTGCAGGCGTCGCTCGCGCAACGCCTGCCCGGCCACACGCCGGTGCTGCACCTGTGGAACAAGGCCGACACCGCCACCCTGGCGGCACCGGCCGAAGGCCTGGCCATCTCGGCCAAGGCCGGCACCGGCCTGCAGGCGCTGCGCGCCGAGCTGCTGCGCATCGCCGGCTGGCAATCGGCGCCCGAAGGCGTGTTCATCGCCCGCGAGCGCCACCTGCGCGCGCTGCGCGAGGTCGACGAACACCTCGGTCTGGCGAGCAGCCAGCTTGACGCCCGCGTGCCCGCGCTCGACCTGCTGGCCGAGGAACTGCGCCTGGCGCAGAACGCGCTCAACACCATCACCGGTGAATTCGGCGCCGACGACCTGCTGGGCGTCATCTTCTCGTCGTTCTGCATCGGCAAGTGAGCCGGCGCGGTCGCCCGCGTCCGCCCGCCCTCGAGCCCCACGGGGCCGCACGGAATACCCCTCAATAACGCTCGGGATTGCGCCAAGCTGGCCAGTTGGGCGTACCATTGATTCCGTAATGAATCATCGTTTCTTATTTGAAACAACAAGCCACCCCAAGGCCCAACCTCGCAGACGCCATGAACCCAGAAATTCGACTTGAAGGCCGCCGCGTGCTGGTCACCGGCTCGGCCCGTGGCCTGGGCGAGAGTTTTGCACGGGCGCTGGTCGCGGCAGGTGCTCGGGTGGCGATCAGCGATGTGCTGCACGAACGTGGCCAGGCGCTGGCCGCCGAACTCGCCATGCCCTACGTGCCCATGGACCTGCTGGACCCGCAGGCCATCACAGTCGGGGTGGCCGCCGCCGCCGCCGCCCTGGGCGGCCTGGACGGGCTCATCAACAACGCCGCCATCACCAATTCGGGCGGCAAGGACATGAACGACATCGGCGTGGACACCTGGGACCGCGTGATGGACGTCAACGTGCGCGGCACCTGGCTGGTGACCGCCGCGGCCCGCCCCTTCCTGGCCGCCAGCGGCAGCGGCCGCGTGGTCAACCTGGCCTCGGACACCGCCCTGTGGGGCGCGCCGCGCCTGCTGGCCTATGTGGCGAGCAAGGGCGCCGTGGTCTCGATGACGCGCTCGCTGGCGCGCGAAATGGGCGCCGAGGGCATCACCGTCAACGCCATCGCGCCCGGCCTCACGCTGGTCGAGGCCACCGAATACGTGCCGCAGGCACGCCACGAGTACTACGCCCAGGGCCGTGCGATCAGCCGCGCACAGGTGCCCGAGGACCTCAACGCCACCGCGCTGTTCCTGCTCTCGCGCGGTGCGGGCTACATCACCGGCCAGCTGCTGCCCGTCAACGGTGGCTTCATCATGAATTGACCCACCCCTGCGCCGCGCCCAGGGGCGCGTCACCCCCTCAAGGGGGCGGTGCCAGTCGACCGGCAGAGCCGGATCGACGGCATCCCCGGCTTGAGGCACTTCTTTGAACGAAAGGACTTGTATGAACGCACCGATCAACACCAGCACCCTGGCGGCCAACGCGCCCCAGTTCAACGAACGCGGCCTGCTGGACGCCAACATCCCGCCCGAGGCCGAGATCCAGGCCGGCATGCTGGCCAAGCCGGGCCAGACCTTCGAGCAGTGGATGGAAAGCCGCGTGGCCCGCCGCGCCAGCCGCCGCTACGACTGGGACGCGCTGAAGTTCCAGGCCGACTACGACCCGACCTACCGCCGCGCCCAGATGCGCTACGTGGGCACCGGCGGCACCGGCGTCAACAGCGACGTCAACACCGTGCCGGCCGGCCACTTCACCTTCTCCACCATGGTCATCCCGGCCGGCAACATCGGCCCCTCGCACATCCACCACGACGTGGAGGAAATCTTCTTCGTGCTGCGTGGCCAGATGAAGGTCGTCTGCGAGAAGGACGGCCAGAAGTGGGAGGCCACCCTGCACGAGCGCGACCTGATCTCGGTCCCGCCCGGCGTCTACCGCGAAGAGCACAACACCGGCGAGGAAGACGCGCTGATGTGCGTGATGCTGGGTTCGCCCAAGCCCATCACCCCGGTCTACCCGCCCGACTCGCCGCTGTCCAAGATCAAGCGCTGAAACCCGCGCCCGCCGGAGCCCATGCCCATGTCGTCGCCATCGCCCCACGCCGCGCTGCAGCACTTCCCCACCGCCCTGGCCTTGGCGCCGGAGGTGCAGGTGCAGTACCGCCAGGCCGGCCACGCCGCGCGCGTGACCCACGTGCTGCTGCACGGCATCGGATCCGGTTCGGGCAGCTGGGTGCGCCAGCTGCAGGCGGCCGAGCCGCGCCAGGACCGCCGCGTGCTGGCCTGGGACGCACCGGGTTATGGCCGCAGCGCGCCGCTGGAGCTCCAGCACCCGCAGGCCGCGGACTACGCGCGCCGCCTGTGGCTGTGGCTGGACGCGCTGGGACAGGACCAGCCCATCACCCTGGTGGGGCACTCGCTGGGCGCGTTGATGGCCGCCGCCGCCACGCTGCAACACCCCGAGCGGGTGGCGCGACTGGTGCTGCTGTCGCCGGCACGCGGTTACGGCGACGCGCCGGAGGCCGACCGCGAGGCCAAGCTCGCCACCCGCCTGGCCACCCTGCACAAGCTGGGGCCCGCCGGCATGGCCAACGCCCGTGCGGCCGCCATGTTGTCGCCCGACGCCGACGACGGCATGGTGGACCTGGTGCGCGAGACCATGGCCCAGATCGACCCCGCCGGCTACACCCAGGCATCGCGCATGTTGTCCACCGGCCGGCTCGACGCCGACCTGGCCCGCGTGTCTGTGCCCCTGAGCGTGGCCAGCGGCAGCGCCGACACCATCACGCCGCCGGACGCCTGTGCCGACGTCGCACACCGCAAGGACCTGCCCTGGACCGACCTCGGTCCGGTGGGCCACGTGTGCGCCCTGGAAGCGGCGGCGCGTGTCAACGCCCTGCTGGACCTGTGACCCCCCAAGAGGAGACAAGCGCATGAGCGACGACAAAGCCGAAGACCGCTACACCGTGCCCGCGCTGGCGCGTGGCCTGCAGCTGCTGATGAGCTTCAACCGCGACGAGCGCGAGCTCACCGGCGCCGAACTCTCGCGCCGGCTGGACTTGCCGCGGGCCTCCGTGTTCCGCATGCTGCAAACCCTGGAACAGGGCGGCTTCGTGGAGCGCGTGGGCGACGGCGCCAGCTACAAGCTGGGCCTGGCCGTGCTGCGCCTGGGCTTCGAGTACCTGGCCTCGATGGAGCTGACCGAACACGGTCGTCCCGTGATCGAGGATCTGCGCGACCTGTGTGGCTACTCGGCCCACGTGGTGGTGCGCGACAACCGCGAGGTCGTGTTCGTGGCCAAGGCCGCCGGCCGCAGCGCGATGTTCCATTCCATCCAGGTCGGCGCGCGCTTGCCCGCCCACGCCACCGTGCTGGGCCGCCTGCTGCTGTCCGACCTCGACATCAACGCACTGCGCCACCTCTACCCCGAGGAGCCGCTGCCCGCCTACACCGCCCGCACGCCGACCCACCTGGCGCAGCTCAAGGCCATGATCGACGAAGACCGCGCACGCGGCTTCGCCGTCAGCCAGGGCGGCTTCGAGACCGGCATCTCCACCATCGCCGCGCCGGTCTTCAACGACCGCAACGAGGTGGTCGCCGCCGTCAGCATCACCGTGCCCGCGCAGCGGGTGCAGGAGGCCGAGCTGGACGTCCTGATCAACCAGGTGCGCGACGCCGCCGCCCAACTCACCGAACGCATCAGCCACACGCCCAACCGTGGCGGCTGGATGACCAAAACCACCGAAAAAAGAGCCGCATGAGCACCACCTCCACCCGCATCACCGTCGGTGAACTCGCCGTCCGCTTCCTCGAACAGTGTGGCGTGCGCGCCGCCTTCGGCGTGATCTCCATCCACAACATGCCCATCCTGGACGCGTTCAACACGCGCCAGCAGATCCGCTTCGTGTCCGCGCGCGGCGAGGCCGGCGCCTGCAACATGGCCGACAGCTACGCCCGCGTCAGCGGCACGCTGGGCGTGTGTGTCACCAGCACCGGCACCGGCTGCGGCAACGCGGCGGGCGCCATGGTCGAGGCCATCACCGCCGGCACGCCGCTGCTGCACCTGACCGGCCAGATCGAGTCGCCCTACCTCGACCGCGACCTCGGCTACATCCACGAGCACCCGGCCCAGCTGGCCATGCTCAAGGCCGTGGGCAAGGACGCCTTCCGCATCCGCAACCCCGAGACCGCCCTGGCCACGCTGCGCGAAGCCGTGCGCCTGGCGCAGACGCCGCCCTGCGGCCCGGTCAGCATCGAGATCCCCATCGACGTGCAGAAGATGCTGATGGACCTGCCGGCCGACCTCTCGCCCATCGCCGTGGCACCGGTCCAGCCCAACCTGGACGCCGTCGACGCCCTGGCCGCACGCCTGGCCGAAGCCAAGCGCCCGCTGCTGTGGCTGGGAGGCGGCGCACGCGGCGCCAGCGCCGCCGTGGCCCGTTTCGTGAAGCTGGGTTTCGCCGTTGTCACCTCGGTGCAGGGCCGGGGCATCGTGGCCGAGGACCACCCGCAGACCCTGGGCAGCTACAACCTGCAGAAGCCGGCCGAGCAGTTCTACGAGACCGTGGACGCCATGCTGGCCGTGGGCACCCGCCTGCGCAGCAACGAGACGCTGAACTACAAGCTCAAGCTGCCGACCCGGCGCTTCCGCATCGACGCCAACACCCTGGCCGACAACCGGGGCTACGAGAGCGAACTGTTCGTGCATGGCGACGCCACGCTGACGCTGAACGCGCTGGCCGATCGACTGGAAGGCCGCATGGCCATCGACCCCCAGCTCACCGCCGATGTGAAGGCCGCGCGCAGTGCCGCCGCCGCCCTGGTGGACGCCACGCTGGGCCAGTACGTCAAGCTCAAGGACACCATCACCGATGTCGCCGGCCAGGACATCTGGTGGGTGCGCGACATCACCCTGTCCAACAGCATGTGGGGCAACCGCGCGCCGGTGCTCAACCACCCGCGCGCCGGGGTGCACGCCCTGGGCGGCGGCATCGGCCAGGGCCTGGCCATGGGTGTGGGCGTGGCGGTGGCCAACGCCGAACACGCCCTGGGCCGCAAGACCCTGTCGCTGTGTGGCGACGGTGGCTTCATGCTCAACGTCGGCGAACTCGCCTGCGCCGCGCAGGAAAAGGCCGATGTCCTGTTCATCGTCATGAACGACAGCCGCTACGGCGTCATCAAGAACATCCAGGACGACATCTACGGCAGTCGCCACTGCTATGTGGAGCTGCACACCCCCAACTTCGCGCAGTTCTGCGCCAGCCTGCAGGTGCCGCATTTCAAGGTCAGCGACCCGGCCCGCACCGCCGACACGCTGCGCGAGGCCCTGGCCATCCAGGGTCCGGCCGTGCTCGAAATCGACATGGACGCGTGGGGCCCCTTCGCGGTGAAATTCGCCGGCCCGCCGAAGAAGAAAGACTGAACATGCAGAACGTCACCCTGATCGGCTTTGGCGCCATCGGCCGCACGCTGTTCCAGCGCGTGGCCGGGCAGCCGGGCCTGCGCATCACCCACATCGTGGTGCCCGACGAGCATGCCGCCACGGCCCGCGCACACGCGGGCGATGCCCAGGTGGTGCCGACCGTGCCCGAACACACCGACCTGGTGCTGGAATGTGCCGGCCACCAGGCCCTGACCGAACACGTGGTGCCGGCGCTGGCGCGTGGCATCGAATGCGCGGTGCTGTCCATAGGCGCCCTGTCCGAGCCCGGCCTGCCCGAGCAGTTGGCCGAAGCCGCGGCCCGTGGCCAGACCCAGGTGCACCTGCTGTCGGGCGCCATCGGTGGCGTGGACGCGATCGCCGCGGCGCGCATCGCCGGCCTGGACAGCGTGACCTACACCGGCCGCAAGCCGCCCACCGGCTGGCGCGGCACGCCGGCCGAAGACGTGGTCAACCTCGACACCATCACCGAACCCACGGTGATCCTGCAGGACACCGCCCGCGAGGCCGCGCGCCTGTACCCCAAGAACGCCAACGTCGCGGCCACCGTGTCGCTGGCCGGCCTGGGACTGGACCACACCCAGGTGCGCCTGATCGCCGACCCGACGGTGACCGAGAACATCCACCACATCGACGTGCGCGGGGCCTTTGGCGAGATGCAGATCACCATGCGCGGCAAGCCCCTGCCCGACAACCCCAAGACCTCGGCGCTGACCGTTCTCTCGGCCTTGCGCTTCCTGCACAACCGCACTTCGGCAGTCACCATATGAGCCAGAAACTCCACAGCTTCATCGCCGGCCAGTGGCGCGATGCCTCGGGCCCCGAGTACACGACCGAGTACCCACACGACGGCAGCACCGTGGCCCACCTGAATGCCGCCAACGCGGCCGACGTGGACGAAGCCGTGCAAGCGGCCGAGAAGGCGCGCATGCAGCCGGCCTGGGCCAGGCTCAAGCACCACGAGCGTGCCGGCATCCTCTACCGCATCGCCAGCGGCATCCGCGAACGCGGCGAGGAACTGGCCCAGCTGCAGCGCCTGGACAACGGCAAGCCGATCAAGGAGTGCCGCGCGCTGGTGGCCAGCGCCGCCGGCACCTTCCAGTTCTTCGGCGCCGCCGCCGAGACCTGGGAAGACACCATCACGCCGTCGCGTGGCGACTACCTGAGCCTGAGCGTGCACGAACCCCTGGGTGTGGTCGGTGCCATCACGCCCTGGAACTCCCCCATCGCCAGCGAGGCGCAAAAGCTCGCGCCGGCCCTGGCCGCCGGCTGCGCCATGGTGTTCAAGCCGGCCGAGATCACGCCGCGCATGGCGCTCGAACTCGCCAGGATCTGCCAGCAGGCCGGTGTGCCCGACGGCATCGTCAGCGTCCTGCCCGGCAAGGGCAGCGTGGTCGGTGACGCCCTGGTCAAGCACCCCTTGATCAAGCGCATCGCCTTCACCGGCGGCACCACCGTGGGCATGGGCATCCAGCGCCTCGCGGCCGAGAAGCTGATGCCGACCTCGCTGGAGCTGGGCGGCAAGTCGCCTACCATCGTCATGCCCGACGCCGACCTCGACCACGCGGTGGCCGGTGTGCTGTACGGCATCTTCAGCTCCTCGGGCGAATCCTGCATCGCGGGCTCGCGCGCCTTCGTGCACGAGAGCCTGTACGACGAGTTCAAGCGCCGCCTGCTCGAGGGCGTGAAAAAGCTGCGTGTGGGGGACCCCTCGCGCGAGGACACCCAGATGGGCCCGCTGGTCAACCTGGGCCACCGCGCCTCGGTCGAGCGCTACGTGCAGCTGGGCCGCGACGAAGGCGGCACCGTCCTGTGCGGTGGCGAACGTCCCACCGGCGGCTACTTCGACGCCGGCAGCTACTACCTGCCCACCATCTTCGAAGGCCTGCCCAACAGCGCGCGCATGTGCCAGGAGGAAATCTTCGGCCCGGTGCTGGCCCTGCTGCCCTGGAAGGACGAGGACGACCTGATCGCCCAGTGCAACGACAACATGTTCGGCCTGGCCTCGGGCATCTGGACGCGCGACTTCAAGAACGCCTGGCGCGTGGGCAAGGCCCTGCAGACCGGCACCGTGTGGGTCAACACCTACAAGGTCTTCTCCATCAGCACGCCCTTCACCGGCGTGAAGATGAGTGGCTACGGCCAGGAGAAGGGCCGCCTGGGCATCCTGGAGTACACCAGCCAGAAGAGCTTCTACGTCGGCCTGAACGACGCGCCCATGCCTTGGGCGCTGTCCTGAACAGCAAGGACACCGCCATGACACACCGCCGCACCCTGCTGGCGCTGACGAAGGCCTTGACCGTGGCCCTGGCCCTGCCGGGCCTGGCGCTGGCCCAGTCCGCCGCCGAAAAAGCCCTGGCGCAAGAGCGCTTCACCCTGGTGGCCCCCTTCCCGCCGGGTGGCCCCATCGACACCCTGGCGCGCATCGTGGCCGATGGCCTGGCCAAGCGCTACGGCCAGGCCGCCGTGGTGGACAACGCGCCGGGCGCGGCCGGCAACATCGGCATGGAAAAGGTCAAGCGCGCCAAGCCCGACGGCCACACGCTGCTGGTCATTCCGGCGGGCAACCTGACCATCAACCCGACGCTGATGCCCAAGTTCCCCTTCAGCGTCGAGAAGGACTTTGCCCCGATCGCCATGCTGGCCAAGACACCCAACGTGCTGGTGGCCAACCCGGGCGCGAAGTTCAAGTCGGTGCCGGAGCTCGTCGCGTTGGCGAAAAAGCAGCCCGACACCCTGTCCTACGCCTCGCCCGGCATCGGCAGCGGGCTGCACCTGGCCGGGGAGCTGTTCAAGGCGCAGACCGACACCGAGATCCTGCACGTGGCCTACAAGGGCACGCCACCCGCGCTCAACGACGTGCTCGGCGGCGCCGTGCCCATGATGTTCAGCAACCTGCCCACGGTGCTGCCGCACATCCGCAGCGGCAAGCTGCTGGCCCTGGCCGTGACCGACACCAGCCGCACGCCGGTGGCGCCCGAGATCCCCACGCTGGCCGAACAAGGCGTGCCCGGCGTGGTTGTCACCTCGTGGTACGGCCTGCTGGCGCCAGCGGGCACACCGCCCGACGTGCTGGAGCAGCTGGCACGCGACGTGCAAGGCATCCTGGCGCAGCCCGCCGTGCGCGAGCAGCTCAAGGCGCAGGGCATGACCGAGTGGAACCTGCAGACCGCCGCCTTCGGCGCCCACATCCGCGACGAAACCGCGCGCTGGGCCAAAGTCATCAAGACCCGCAATATCACGATGGAATAGACATGGACTTAGGGCTTCAAGGAAAAAAGGCGCTGGTCTGCGGCGCCAGCGCCGGCCTGGGTTACGCCTGTGCGCAGGCGCTGGTGCAGGAAGGTGTGCACGTGGTGATCGTGGCCCGCACCGAAGGCCCGCTCAAAGATGCGGCCGACCGGCTTCGCGCCATCGGCCCGGGCCGGGTCGACTCGGTCGCCGCCGACGTCACCACCGACACCGGCCGCGCCCGCATCTTCGCGCTGCACAGCGACTTCGACATCGTCGTCACCAACGCCGGCGGCCCGCCCCCGGGCGATTTCCGCCAGTGGGGCCGCGAGACCTGGCACCAGGCCATCGACGCCAACATGCTGGCGCCCATCGAGCTGATCAAGGCCACGGTGGACGGCATGATGGCGCGCGGCTGGGGCCGCATCGTCAACATCACCTCCAGCGCGGTGAAGGCACCTGTCGACGGCCTGGGCCTGTCCACCGGCGCGCGCAGCGGCCTGACCGGCTTCGTCTCCGGCCTGGCGCGCAGCACCGTGGCCCGGGGCGTGACCATCAACAACCTGCTGCCCGGCACCTTCGACACCGCGCGTCTGGCGGGCAACTTCAATGCCCAGGCCCAGCGCGAAGGCAAGTCGGTCGAGCAGGTGCGCGAGGCGCGCCTGGCCAAACATCCGGCCCACCGCTTCGGCCACCCCGACGAGCTGGGCCGCACCTGCGCCTTTCTGTGCAGCACCCACGCGGGCTACATCAACGGCCAGAACGTGCTGCTCGATGGCGGCTCGTTCGCGGGCGTGTTCTGAACGCTTTTCCCCACTGGTTTTCCCGTCAGTCCCCCACCCCACCGTTCACAAGGAGTCCCTATGAACCACCGCCGCCTCTTGATCGCTGCCGCCGCCACCGCCACCCTCGCGCTTGCCTGTGGCGGCGCGATGGCCCAGGCCTACCCCAACAAGGCGATCACCGTCGTTGTGTCCTTCCCGCCCGGTGGCGACACCGATGCCCTGGCCCGCGTGTTTGCGGAAAAACTGTCCACGCGTGTCGGTCAGCCGGTGGTGGTGGAGAACAAGACCGGTGCCAGCGGCACCATCGGCAACGCCTACGTGGCGAAGGCCAACCCCGACGGCTACACCCTGCTGTTCACGCCCAACACCATCGCCACCGCGCCGCTGGTGCTCAAGCCCGGCACCGGCGCCGTCTACGACCCGCTGACCGACTTCAC
This sequence comes from Hydrogenophaga sp. OTU3427, assembly GCF_038440225.1. Classification (NCBI taxonomy): domain Bacteria; kingdom Pseudomonadati; phylum Pseudomonadota; class Betaproteobacteria; order Burkholderiales; family Comamonadaceae; genus Hydrogenophaga; species Hydrogenophaga sp. OTU3427. The sequence continues at coordinate 29,010 of NZ_JASATI010000021.1, forward strand.
GCCCATCGTGCTGGCCGGCACGCAGTCGCTGTTCCTGGTGGTCAACGCCACCTCGGGCATCACCAACCTCAAGGACTATGTGGCCGCGGCCAAGTCGGGCAAGATCAGCAGCTACGCCAGCCCCGGCAGCGGCTCGCCCATGCACATCCTGGGCGAGATGTTCAACAAGGCCGCCGGTGTCAAGCTGCAGCAGATTCCGTACCGTGGCAGCGGCCCCGCCGTCATCGATCTGGTGGCCGGCCAGATTCCCGCCTTCTACACCACGCTGGGCCCGGTCGCGCAGTACATCGCCAACGGCAAGCTGATCAACATCGGCGTGGCCGATCCCAAGCGCTCGCCGCTGCAACCCAACGTGCCCACCTTCGTCGAAGGTGGCGTGAAGGACGCGGAAGTGGGCGCCTGGCAGGGCTTCATGGGCCCCAAGGGCATGTCCGCCGACATCGTGCGCACGCTCAACGGCCACTTCAATGAAATCCTGAAGATGCCCGACGTCCAGGCCCGCATGAACACGCTGGCCCTGATCCCGGCCGGTGGCGCGCCCGACGCGCTGGCCAAGATCAACGCCGAGCACAACCAGCGCTATGGCAAGGTGATCAAGGAAACCGGGATCATGGCCGATTGATCGGCCCACCCCCGTTTCTCACTCACGTCGTGTAGATCGAATCCCCCCTCAAGGGGGCGCACCCAGCGGACCGGCGGAGCCGGATCCGCGGGTGCCCTGGGCGAGGCATGCTTCATGCGGGACAGGTCAGGTCCCGTTTGGCGCAGCCGGCTCACCCATGGCGGAGCGGCGCGCCAGTTCGCGCCGGGCGTAGGCCGTGGGTGAAAGCCCGGCCCAGCGGCGGAAGGCGCGGGCGAACACCTTGTCGGAGTCGTAGCCGGCGTCCTGCGCCACGCGGGCCAGCGGCAGGTGGCCGGCCTCCAGTTGCTGGGCGGCCAGCGCCATGCGGTGGGCCCCGAGGTAGCCCATGGGCGTGTCGCCCACCAGGGCCTTGAACCGTTCGCTGAAGCGCGAGCGCGACATCGCGGCCTCGCGCGCCAGCACCTCCACGCTCCAGCCACGCGCCGGCTCGCGGTGCATGACCGTGATGGCACGGGCGATGGCGGGGTCGGCCAGGCCACGCCACCAGCCGGCCTCGGACGAGGCCGCCGCGCGCAGCCAGTGCTCGCGCAGGATGTTGACCAGCAACAGCTCGCCCATGCGGCTGGCCGAGAGCCGCCAGCCCGGGCGCTGTGCCAGGGTCTCGGTGACCAGCGCCTCCATGATGCCGGCCAGACTGCCCGCCATGGTCAATTCGCCGGCGCGCACATGGATCAGCGGCGGCAACACGCGCAACACCGAGTGGCGGCAGTAGGCCGAGAACCACAGCAGCGCGCTGAACATCTCGCAGGCGGCCCCGGCGCCCCCATGGCGCAGCGCCAGCGGTGCCTCGTCGCGCGCGCCGGGGGTGCGCTGGGTCAGCAGCTCGGCAAAGGGCACGGTGGGCGCGTCGGGCGCCGAGCCCATCCAGTGGGCCGCGCCCAGGGGCAGCATCACCAGATCACCGGGGTTCACCAACAGCGGACCGCCGCCACCCGGCACCTCGACCCACCAAGGGGCACCACGCGCCATGCGGATCACGGCGCTGCCGGCCACGCCGTCCGAGCGCAGGCCCCAGGGCGCGAACAGGTGGAAATGTGCCGTCACCGCCCGTTCGGCACGGCAGATGGCCAGGACCTCACTCAGAACATCCATGTGGAAACGGCGGTATAGGCAGTGAAACAGTCTGGACGAATCGTGCCCATTTCGGGCGTTCCAGCGGTTGAGCGCAGCGGGCATTGCTTGAACAATCCATTTTCATCGCAAACCCAGGAGTCCCCATGCGTTCATTGAAGATTGGAATCGCCGGCGGTGGTGTCGGCGGACTGGCCGCCGCCATCGCCCTGCGTCAGCAAGGCCACGAGGTCACCGTGTTCGAGCAGGCCAAGGGCTTCTCGCGCGTCGGTGCCGACATCAACCTCACGCCCAACGTGGTGCGCGCCATCGATGGCCTGGGCGCCGGTGCCACCATCCGCCGCACGGGCGCCCAGCCCACCTTCCGCATCAGCCGCGACTGGGACACCGGCCTGGAGACCTCGCGCCTGGGCATGGGCAACGTGGCCGAGGCGCAGTACGGCGCGCCCCAGGTGACCATCCACCGCGCCGACATCCTGGCCGCGCTGGCGGAGCGGTTCCCGATCGAGCAGATCCGTTTCGGCCAGCGCATCCGCTCCCTGAGCCAGGGCGAGGACGGCGTGACGCTCCAGTTCGAGGACGGCGGCGACGCCCACTTCGACGTGGTCGTCGGCGCCGATGGCATCCATTCGCGGGTGCGCACCGCGCTGTTCGGCGAGGAGTCCCCGCGCTTCACCGGCGTGGTGTCCTTCCGCTCGGTGGTGCCCACGGAGCGGGTGAAACACGTGCCCGAGATCGAGGCCTTCACCAAGTGGTGGGGCCCCAACCCGCAGAGCCAGATCGTCACCTTCCCGCTCAACCAGGGCCGGGAGACCTTCATCTTCGCCACCACCGGCCAGGACAGCTGGACCGAGGAATCCTGGACCAGCGAGGGCGACGTGAACGAGCTGCGCGGCTTTTACAAGGACTTTCACGCCGACGCCCGCGCCCTGCTGGACGCCTGCGACAGCACGCTCAAGAGCGCGCTGTACGAACGCGAGCCGCTGCCGCTGTGGTCGGTGGGCACCGTGACACTGCTGGGCGACGCCTGCCACCCGATGCTGCCCTTCATGGCGCAGGGTGCGGGCATGGCCATCGAGGACGCGGTGGTGCTGGGCCGTGCGCTGGCGGGTGTGGCCACCCGCACCGAGGCGGTCCAGGCGCTGCAACGCTACGAAAACGCCCGCAAGGAACGCACCGCCAAGATCCAGATCGGCTCGCGTGGCAACCAGTGGATGAAGGGCCCGGGCAACGCCGACTGGGTGTACGGTTACGACGCCTGGAACGTGCCACTGGCCAGCTGATCCCTTCCCTTTCCATCACCCCTACCTTGGACCACCCATGAACACCTCCCCCCTGTCCCGCCGAGCGACCCTGACCTGCCTGGGCGCCGCCACGCTGCTGGCGCTGGCCGGCCCGGCCCCTGCCCAGACCTTCCCCGGCAAGACGGTCACGCTGGTCGTGCCTTTCCCCGCCGGCGGCGGCCCCGACCTGGCCGCCCGCGTGCTGGCCGAGAAAATCGCCCCCAAGCTGGGACAGGCGGTGGTGGTGGACAACAAGCCCGGCGCTGGCGCGCTGCTGGGCGCGGGCCAGGTCGCGCGTTCGCCCGCCGACGGCCACACGCTGCTGTTCACGCCCAACACCATGGTGATCTCACCCCACGTGCTGGCGGCCGGCGCGGGCGGCAACATCGACGTGCACAAGGATCTGGTGCCGGTGATCGCGCCGGCCACCACGCCCATGTCGCTGCTGGCCCACCCCTCGCTGGGCGTGAAGAACCTCAAGGAGCTGGTCGAGGCGGCGAAGAAAAGCCCGGGCATCCCTTATGGCACGGCCGGCAACGGTTCGCCCATGCACTTCGCGGGCGAGATGTTCAAGCAGTCGGCCAAGGTGGACCTGCTGCACGTGCCCTACCGTGGCGTGGCGCCCTCGGTCACCGCCGCGCTGGGCGGCGAGGTCAAGCTGCTCTACGTGGCCCTGGGCGGCGCACTGCAGCACATCAAGGCCAGCAAGCTGGTGCCGCTGGCGCTGACCGAGAAGTCCCGATCGTCACTGCTGCCCGACCTGCCGACCGCCGCCGAACAGGGCTTTGCCGGTGTCGAGGTCAACGCCTGGTACGGGGTGTTCGCACCGGCCGGCACCCCGCAGGCCGCGATCGCCCGCATCAACCAGGAAATCAACGACGCCCTCAAGCTGCCCGAGGTGCGCGAGAAGTTCACCGGCGCCGGGCTGGAGGTGCTCGGTGGCACGCCCCAGGTGCTGGCCGACTTCATGAAGGCGGACAACCAGCGCTACGGCAACATCGCGCGCGAGCTCAAGATTCGCGCGGATTGAGGGGCGCCCCTCCGTTTCTCGCCCACTTCGCGTGGCCCGCCCCCCTCAAGGGGGCGACACCAGCCGCCCGGCGGTGTCCCCCGTGGGGTTCACCTCGCCGCTGAGGTTCAAGCGGTCGCCTTGTCCAGTTGCGCCTGGGCCAGGGCCTTGAGGCGGCGGCGCAGGCGAACGATGCCGGTGTCGTGGGCGTACAGGAACTCGCGGTGGTTGGCATCGGGTTCCATGGCTTCGACGGCCACGCGGTCCTGCTCCAGCACGTTCCAGTGGCGTTCCTCCAGACGGTTCTTGTAGAGGAAGCGCCAAGTGTCACGCTGCCAGCCCTGCACCTTGCGGCAGCGCCAGAAGAAGACCTCGCTGACGTTTTTCTCGGCCGGCGCGAAGGCGCCGATGATGGTGAAATTGCCCCCCGGCCCCCCGGTCTTGGGGTAGGGGATCTCCAGCCGCATGGTGTGGATGTTTCCGCTTTCGCGCCACTCGGTCCAGTCGAAGTTGACGTCGCGCTGGCCCTTCTTCTCGAAGATGAAGCCGCCGGGCAGGTCGCGCACCTGGAAGTCGGCGCTGATCTCGCCCTCGCTCATGGTGTGCGACTGCTTGTGCAGGTAGGCGCCGTGCATGGGGTCCATCACGTTGTCGATGACGTAGCGGTAGTCGCAGCCCCACTCCACATAGCAGAGGAAGGACGACCACTCGGGCGAGGTCAGCTCCTCGGGCAGCTGCAGCGCCGGCGGCGTGGCCAGGTGCGGCTCGGTGGCGTTGAACAGGAAGATGGCGCCGGCGGCTTCGGTGACGTGGAAGCGGCGCGTGGCCCGGCTGCCTTCGAGCTTGCAGCCGGGGCTGCCCGGCACACGGGTGACGGTGCCGTCCTGGCGCACCTCGACCCCGTGGTAGGGGCAGGCGATGCGGTCGCCCAGGATCACGCCCAGCGACAGCGGCGCGCCGCGGTGCGGGCAGTGGTCTTCGAGCGCGTGCAGGGTGCCGGTCTGGTCGCGCCAGAGCGCGATCTTGCGGCCGAGGCGGCGGATGGAAACCGGATTCGCCTTCACATGCGACGAAGGCAGGACCGGGAACCAAAGGTCCTTGAGGCCTTGTTCCAGCGCGTGATCGACCGGGTCCAGCATCACGTTGACGGTGTGGGTGTTCATGGGGGATGTCTCCGTTGTTCAGGCGCCCAGACGGGCCATTTCGTCGCAGTAGGACTGGGCCGTCCAGGGCTGCCCGTTGGGGCCCGCGGGGCCGGCCTCGTTGAGGTAGGCGACCAGGCCGTCGAGGCTGTGTTGGCCCTGGGCGTAGGCGCGTTCGATGCTGTCGCCCAGCAAGCTTTCGTAGGCGGTGGGCGCGGCGGCGCGCTGCTGGTGGGTGGCGTTGTAGAGGGGGCGTGTGGCCATGTCCGTCTCCTTCAGCGCTTGACCTGGGCCAGCGGGTGGCTGGGCGGGTAGGTGGGGGTGACGGGCTTGGCGTTGCCCACGATCACACACATCAGGGCTTCCTCGTCGCCGATGTTGATGACGCCGCGGTAGACGCCCACCGGCCAGGAGATCAGATCGCGCTCGCCGGCCTCCATCTCCCAGGTCTCGCCGTTGAGCTCGGCGATCAGCTTGACGCGTCCGCGCAGCACGAAGAAGACCTCCTCCACATCGGTGTGGATGTGCAGCGGGCCTTCGGCCCCGGCCGGCAGGATCATGGTGGAAAAGGTGAAGTGCTCGGCCGGCACGGTGTTCTCGTCGCTGGCCACGCCGGTGGCGCCGGTGCCGATGTAGCGCATCTGGGCGCGGCGGTACTTGGGGTCGAGGTTGGCCTGGAACTTCAAGGCGTCCCAGTCGTAGCTGCGGGTGGCGCGGGTGGCCACGCGGGACCTCATCCATTGGCCCAGGTTCAGGCCTGCCGGCGGCTGGTAGGTGGGGGTGTTCATGCGGAGTCCTTTTCGGTCGGTGGGGGTTGTCTCATCGCTTCTTCTCGTTGTCGCGCATTGGTTCACGGTGGAAACAACGACTTGCCATTGAAACGATTTCCCATTAAAACGCCGTCAACAGTGGCAAACAAGCGGTCTATGGTCACTTTTGAACACCATCTGCACGCAAGTTGACTTGGATCAAGTTGACTTTTCACCCCAAAAACAAGTGGTTCATGGGTGTCACAAAACCGCTTTTGGGAGGCCGGATGCGAAGCCCGAAGGCGCGGGACCAGGGCCGCGAGGACGACAAAAAAGCCGCGTCGGGCACAGGGCCCGCGCGGCTTGAAAGGATGACCTGAAGCGAAAGGCTCAGTCGGCCTGGATATTGAAGGCCTGGATGATCTTGCCGAAACGCTGGTAGTCGTGGGCGTTGGTCTGGGCCAGGCGGCCCGGCTCGCCACCCAGGGGCACGATGCCCAGGGTCAGCAGGCGCTCGACCACGTCGGGCATCTTCAGGATCTCGTTCATGTGGCCGTTGAGCGTTTTCACGATGGGCGCGGGCAGACCCTTGGGACCCATCAGACCTTGCCAGGCGCCCACGTCCACGTCCTTCACGCCCAGTTCGGCCAGGGTGGGCACGCTGGGAGCCAGCTTGGAGCGCTGCGCATCGGCCACGGCCAGCAGGGTCATCTTGCCGTTGGCGATGTAGGGCGCCACCGGGCCCAGTGTCATCCACGTCATGGGAATGTGGCCGCCCAGCACGTCGGTGATGACCGGCGCCACGCCGCGGTAGGGCACGTGGGCGATGTCCACGCCCGCCGCCTTGTTGAACATTTCGCCCAGGATGTGCATGGGCGAGCCGCTGCCCGGACTGCCGTACTGCAGAGGCTTGCCTCCCTGCTTGGCCAAGGCCATGAACTGCTTGAAGTCCTTGGCGCCGACGCTGGCGCCCGCGACCAGGAACAGCGGCTGTGTGCCGACCTGGATCACCGGCGCGAGGTCCCCCAGCACGTCGTAGGCGGGACCGGACTTGTTGCCCTTGAGCACCAGCGGCGCGATGGAGAAGGTGCTGGGCGCCAGCAGCAGGGTGTGGCCGTCGGGCGCGGCCTTGGCCACGTAGGCGCTGCCGATGGTGCCGCTGGCACCGGGTTTGTTGTCCACCACCACGGGCTGGCCCAGGCGGGTCGCCAGCTTCTCGGCGAACAGGCGGGCCATGGCATCGGTGTCTCCGCCGGCCGGGTAGGCCACCACGATGGTGACCGGTTTGCTGGGGTAGGACTGAGCCAGCGCGGGCGCGCCCGCCAGCGTGGCCGCGGCCGCCAGGGTGGCGGCCAGCGCCAGGCGGCGCGTCATCGACTTGTGCATGAAACCTCTCCTAGGAGTGAAGGCAGAATGGGGAAACGGGGGAAAACTCAGAGGTCCAGCACCAGGCGGGCCGATTTGCAACCCGAGACGCAGACCATCATCATCTTGTTGCTGGCGTGTTCGGAAGCGCTCAGCACCGAGTCGCGGTGGTCGGGTTCGCCTTCAAGCACACGCGTTTCGCAAGCGCCGCAGATGCCTTCCTCGCAGCTGTGATCGACGTCGATCTTGGCGTCCAGCAAGGTGTGCAGCAGCGACTTCTCGGGCGTGATCTCGATCACCTTGCCGGAGCGCTTGAGTTCGACGGTGTAGCTCTTCTTCGCGTCGGCCGATGCCGCGACCTCGACCGCGCTGAAGCGCTCGATGTGCGCGTTGGCATGGCCCAGGCCTTCGCAGGTGGCAACGAAGTTGTCCAGCATCACCGACGGGCCACAGGCGTAGAAGTGGGTGTTGGTCACCGCGCCGCGTGTGCCCAGCAGGGCCTTGAGGTCGGGTGGGCCGCCTTGTTCAACGTCGAAATGCCAATGCACCGGCACGCCCAGGGCCTCGATCTCGGGCACCAGCGCGGCGCTCTGGCGCGAACGCGCGAAGTACAGGACCTCGAAGGATTTGCCAAGCTGCTGCAGGCGCCGACCCATGCACAGGATGGGCGTGACGCCGATGCCGCCCGCCACCAGCACCGTGTGGGCCGCGTCTTCGTGCAGCGGGAAGTTGTTGCGAGGCAGACTGATGGCCAGCTTCATGCCGATGCGCAACTGCTCGTGCACACAGCGCGAGCCGCCTCGACTGGCCTTGTCCTTGAGCACCGCCACCACGTAGCGGTGGGTCTCGCCGGGCGGGTTGAGCAGCGAGTAGCTGCGCACCAGGCCGTTGGGCAGGTACAGGTCGATGTGGGCGCCGGCCTCGAAGGCCGGAAACACCATCCCGTCGACCGGTCGCAGCTCCACGCCGATGATGTCCTCGGCCTCGTAGCGCAGCGTGTGCACGAAGGCTTGAATGTTCTGGCTCATCGTGTGCCTCTGTGGGTCAGGCGGTGGCGGTCTGGCGTTCGATCTGTTGCTGCGCCAGCTTCTTCATGTGGCGGCGCAGGCGCACGATGCCCATGTCGTGCGCGTACAGGTGCTCGTGCTGGTTGGCGTCGGGCTCCATGGCTTCCATGGCGATGCGGTCTTGCTCCAGCACGTCCCAGTGGCGCTTCTCCAGGCGGTCCTTGTAGAGGAAACGCCAGGTGTCGCGCTGCCAGCCCTGCACCTTGCGGCAGCGCCAGAAGAACACGGCGGTGACGTTTTTCTCGGCCGGTGAGACGGCGCCAATGATGGTGAAGTTGCCACCGGGACCGCCGGTCTTGGGATAGGGGATCTCCAGGCGCATGGTGTGGATGCCGGTGTCGGTCCACTCGGTCCAGTCGAAGTTGACGTCGCGCTGGCCCTTCTTCTCGAAGATGAAGCCGTTGGGCACGTCGCGGATCTGGAATTCGGCGGTGTTCTCGCCCTCGGCCATGGTGTGCGACTGCTTGTGCAGGAACACGCCGTGCATGGGGTCCATCACGTTGTCGATCACATAGCGGTAGTCGCCCGACCACTCCACGTAGCACAGGAAGTTGGACCACTCGGGCGAGGTGAGCTGTTCCGGCAGTCGCAGCGGCGGCGCCTCGGCCAGGTGGGCGTCGGTCGCGTTGTAGAGGAAGATGGCGCCGGCGGCCTCGGCCACGTGGAAGCGGCGCGTGGGCTGCGAACCTTCGAGCTTGCAGCCTGGGCTGCCGGGCACGCGGGTGACCACGCCATCGGTGCGCACCTCGACCCCGTGGTAGGGGCAGGCGATGCGGTCGCCCAGGATCACGCCCAGCGACAGCGGCGCGCCGCGGTGCGGACAGCGGTCCTCGAGCGCGTGCACCTGGCCCGCTTGGTCGCGCCAGAGCGCGATCTTGTAGCCCAGGCGGCGCAGCGAGATCGGGCTTTCCTTGAGGAAGTTCGACGGGCACACGGGGTACCAGAGGTCCTTGAGGCCCACTTCCAGTGCGTGGTCGACCGGGTCCAGCATGACGTTGACGGTGGCGGTGTTCATGGCGTGCTCCTTGTGCTTCAGGCGCCCAGGCGGGCCATTTCTTTGAGGTAGATCTCGGTGGTCCAGGGCTGGCCGTTGGGGCCTGCCGGGCCGGCGTCGTTCAGGTAGGCCACCAGGCCGTCCAGGTCATGGATGCCCTGGGCGAAGGCGCGCTCGATGCTGTCGCCCAGCAGGCCTTCGTAGGCCGTGGACGGCGCCGTGCGGTTCTGGTGGGTCTCGTTGTAGAGGGTTCGGTTCAACACAGGCGTCTCCTGGACAAAGGTGGGGGCGTAGATCGGGTGGCCGGCGGCAGCGCGCTTCAGGCCTTGGGTTTGTCGGTCATGAACTTGCCGCTCGGCGCTTCGGCGTTCTTCTGGCGGCGGGTGTGGCCGTCGATGCCCCCCTTGATGGCCCATTCGGCGAACACGGTCGGGCCAGGGGTGAATTCGCGCGGCTGCCAGTCGGCGGTCAGCTCGTCTTCGTCGGTGTAGTACTCCCACAGCGCACCGGCCGGGCTTTCGTAGTACCAGAACATGGCCGACGAGATGGGGTGGCGGCCCGGGCCGAGTTCGGTGTGCCAGCCCTGGCGCGACATGTTGAGGCCACCGCCGATGACCTCGTGCAGGTCGCGCACGGTGAACGCCACGTGGTTGAGGCCCACGCGCTTGTCGGGCGTCTCCAGCAGGAACAGGTCGTGGTGGCCGCCGCGCGGCGCGCAGCGCATGAAGTGGCCACGGTTGGGGTAGCGGTCGGACACCACGAACCCCAGGCACTGCTCATAGAAGGCCGTGGTGGCGGCCAGGTCCTTCACGAAGAACACCACGTGGCCCACCTCCACCGGCGTGGCGCGGTCGTAGGCGGGCGCCGGCTGGTTGATGCGGGGGCGTTCGGTCCAGGTGTTGGTCCGGCCGGCGTCCAGCGACACCGGGCGCTTGCGGCTGACCTGCACACGCACGGCCAGGCCGTTGGGATCGGTGCAGCCGATGCGCTCGGCACCATCGACGAAACCCGGCTGCTGGCGGAATTTTTCACGGATGGCGTCCAGGTCGGCGCGGGACTCGACACCCCACACCACTTCACGCAGGGTGGGATCGGCCTCGATGCCGGCCGGCAGGCCGGGCTTGTCGGCTCGGGCCGCGATGACACGGCAGCCGTTGAGCGACTCGCACACCAGCTCTTGGGGAGACACGCTGACCTGCGCCAGACCCCAGTCGCCAAAGAAGCGCTCGCACGCCTCCAGATCGTTGGCACCAAAGGTGACTTCGTCGATACCTTCTACGCTCATGGCCCGTCCTTTTGTGAGATGAAGCCTGTCTTGTCGACTAATTCATCTATAAAACAAAGTTTCTTTATTGAAACGATGGCAAATTATAGGAGCGAGCTTCGGGCTGTGGCAAAGGGTTAACCCTGGTTTTTGGTCGGGTTTGCGCCGGACTGGGCGTGTGCTGCTCGACGCCTGTCAGTCGTCGGCGTCGCCGCCCCCCTGCACCACGCGGCGGATGGCATCGGCAGAAAAGCCGCGCGCGGCCAGGAAACGCATCTGTTTCGCCCGTTCGCGGGGATCGGTCGCGGGCTCGCCGAACTTGCGCCGCCAGACCGCCAGCGCCCGGGCCGGCTCGGACTGCAACAGGCCGTCGACCGCTTCGGCCACCAGCTCTGGCGGCAGGCCCTTGGCCTGCAACTCGGCCCTCACGCGCTGGGTGCCCAGCTTGTCGGCGCGGCGGTGCAGCACGCTTTGCACCACCCGCTCCTCGTTGAGGAAGCCCTTGGCCTGCAACTCGTCGAGCGCGGCGGCCAGCTCTCCCGGGGTGGTTTCGTGGGGCTGCAGGCGCCGCTGCAGCTCGGCCCGGGAGTGCTCCCGGGCGCTGAGCAGGCGCAGGGCCCTGCCCTTGAGCGAGGGCGCATCAAAAGCCATGTTTATTCGGCGTCTTCGACCTCGGCCACGGGCACGCTGGCCGGGTCAAAGGCCGGCAGCAGGGGCACGCCCACGGCCTCGCGCACCTTGTTCTCGATCTCGTGGCGCAGCGCGGGGTTCTCGCGCAGGAATTCGCGCGCGTTGTCGCGGCCCTGGCCGATCTTCTCGCCCTGGTAGGCGTACCAGGCGCCCGACTTGTCGATGATCTTGTTGTTCACGCCCATGTCGATGATCTCGCCCTCGCGGCTGATGCCCTCGCCGAACAGGATGTCGAACTCGGCGGTCTTGAACGGGGGCGATACCTTGTTCTTGACCACCTTGACCTTGGTTTCGTTGCCAATGGCCTCGTCGCCCTTCTTGATGGTGCCGGTGCGGCGGATGTCCAGGCGCACCGAGGCGTAGAACTTGAGCGCGTTGCCACCGGTGGTGGTCTCCGGGCTGCCGAACATGACACCGATCTTCATGCGGATCTGGTTGATGAAGATGACCATGCAGTTGGTCTTCTTGATGGTGGCGGTCAGCTTGCGCAGCGCCTGGCTCATCAGGCGGGCCTGCAGGCCGGGCAGGCTGTCGCCCATGTCGCCTTCGATTTCGGCCTTGGGCGTGAGCGCGGCCACCGAGTCGACCACGATCAGGTCGACCGCGCCGGAGCGCACCAGCGAATCGACGATCTCCAGCGCCTGCTCGCCGGTGTCGGGCTGGCTGATCAGCAGGTCCTGCAGGTTCACGCCGAGCTTCTGGGCGTACTGCACGTCCAGCGCGTGTTCGGCATCGACAAAGGCGCAGGTGCCGGCCAGTCGCTGCATCTCGGCGATCACCTGCAGCGTCAGCGTGGTCTTGCCCGAGGATTCCGGACCGTAGATCTCGATCACCCGGCCACGCGGCAGGCCACCCACGCCCAGCGCGATGTCCAGCCCCAGCGAGCCGGTGGAAACGACCTGGATGTCCTCGATCTTCTCGCCCTCGCCGAGCCGCATGATCGTGCCCTTGCCGAACTGCTTCTCGATCTGCGCCAACGCGGCCTGCAAGGCCTTGGCTTTTTCGGTGTTGAGGGCTTTGGCCGGTGCATCCATGACTTTTCCTTCTTTAATGTAGAGCAATTTGAACTTTTTACCAGTATTCAGTGCCGGTTCAGCGCTGCGTTGAAGCGAAGTTTAGCGGCGAATACATTCAAATAAACACTGTTTTTAGTCAGTTTGCATTACCATTTGCCATGGTTGAAAACACAGCTCCCGCCGCCGCCCTGGACGACCGCTGGCGCCAGACCCACCTGGGTCGCCTGATGGGCCACGCGCTGCGCCGCTTCGACGAGCGGGTGCTGGAGCTGATGACCCACGATGCCGAGGTGCCGCTGGCGCTGTCCAACCTGGCCGCGCGCGGGCAGGTGGGCGCGGCGCACATCCACATCACCCGCCACCTGGGCCTGAGCGGCTCGCGCCTGACCGAGCTGGCGGCCAGCGCCGGCATGAGCAAACAGGCCATGGGCGACCTGGTGGACCAGTGTGTGGCCTGGGACCTGGTGCGGCGCGAGCCCGACCCGCTGGACGCGCGCGCGCGTCGCATCGTTTTCACGCCCACCGGTCTGCTCTGGCTGGAGGCCTTCCGCCTGGCCGTGGCCCGGGCCGAAACCGAGTTCCGCGCCCTGGTGGGCCAGGACGTCGCCACCGTGGTGGCGCTGGGGCTGGAGGCCTATGCCCTGGGCTGAAACAACCCACCCCGCCGCTTGCCCGCTGCGCGTGGCCGGATCCCCCCGGGGCGACCGTTGCCTGCGTCGCGAGTGCCCCGCGCGCGGCATGTCGTCAGCCTGTGTCAGGGTCCAGACCCTAGAATGAAAACCCCAGCGAGGAGACAACGATGCGCATCCTGATAGCCGAAGACGACCAGGTGCTTGCCGACGGGCTGTTGCGCACCTTGCGTGCGGCCGGCGCCGCGGTGGACCACGTGGCCAGCGGCACCGAGGCCGACGCCGCGCTGATGACCAACCACGAATTCGATCTGCTGATCCTCGACCTGGGCCTGCCGCGCATGCACGGCCTGGACGTGCTCAAGCGCCTGCGCGCGCGCGGCTCGGCCCTGCCGGTGCTCATCCTCACCGCCGCCGACAGCGTGGAAGAACGTGTCAAAGGCCTGGACTACGGCGCCGACGACTACATGGCCAAGCCCTTCGCCCTGCAGGAGCTGGAGGCGCGCGTGCGCGCGCTCACGCGCCGCGGCATGGGCGGCGCCAGCGCCACCATCAAACACGGCCCGCTGGTCTACGACCAGGCGGGCCGCGTGGCCACCATCGACGGCAAGATGGTGGAGTTGTCGGCGCGCGAACTGGGCCTGCTGGAGGTGCTGCTGCAACGCGCCGGCCGCCTGGTCAGCAAGGACCAGCTCGTCGAGCGTCTGTGCGAATGGGGCGAAGAGGTGAGCAACAACGCCATCGAGGTCTACATCCACCGGCTGCGCAAGAAGATCGAGAAGGGCCCGATCCGCATCGCCACGGTTCGCGGGCTGGGCTACTGCCTTGAAAAAATTCCCGGCTGAACACGCGCACAAGGAGGGCAGCGGCTCCTTCTCCTTCGGGCTGTTCCAGCCCGAGCAGCGCAGCCTGTTCGGCGAGATCCTGGACTGGATGCTCACGCCCTTGCTGCTGCTGTGGCCGCTGTCGCTGGCCCTGACCTGGCTGGTCGCCCAGGGCATCGCCAACAAGCCCTTCGACCGCGCGCTCGAGTTCAACCTGCAGGCGCTGAGCCAGTTTGTCGTCACCGACGGCGCCAAGGTGCAGTTCATCCTGAACCGCCAGGCGCGGGAACTGCTGCGCGCCGACGACACCGACCTGATGTACTACCAGGTGCGCAATGCCCGGGGCGACCTGGTCAGCGGCGAACCCGACTTTCCGACACCGGGCGAGGACGAAACGCCGGCCGCCGGCCAGGTGCGCCTGCGCAGCGACACGGTGCGCGGCGACGAGGTGCGGGTGGCCTACACCTGGATAGAACACGGCCCCAAGCGCGAGCTGGTGCTCATGCAGGTGGCCGAAACCCTGGGCAAACGCTCCACCCTCGCCACCGAGATCATCAAAGGCGTGATGGTGCCGCAGTTCGTCATCCTGCCGCTGGCGGTGCTGCTGGTGTGGCTGGCCCTGGTGCGTGGCATCCGCCCGCTCAACGAGCTGGAGCGCCGCATCCGCGCCCGCAAGCCCGACGACCTGAGCCCCATCGAGGTGTCCTTCGTGCCGCAGGAGGTGGCGCCGCTGGTGGCCTCCATCAACGACCTGCTGACGCGCCTGAAGACCTCGCTCACCACCCAGCGCCGCTTCCTGGCCGACGCCGCCCACCAGCTCAAGACCCCGCTGGCCGGGCTGCGCATGCAGGCCGACCTGGCCTTGCGCGAAACCGACCCCGCCGGCGTGCGCAGCTCCTTGCAGCAGATCTCGGGCGCCAGCGTGCGTGCCACCCATACCGTCAACCAGTTGCTGGCGCTGGCGCGCGCCGAAACCACCGGCCGCACGCTGCCCACGACACCGGTCGACCTGGCGCGGCTGGTCACCAGCGTGGTGCAGGACTCGGTCCCGCGCGCCTTCGACAAACGCATCGACCTCGGCTACGAGGGCCCCGAGGTGGTGCCCCAGGAATGTGTGATCCAGGGCAACCCCACGCTGCTGCAGGAGCTGGTGCGCAACCTGGTGGACAACGCCCTCAACTACACGCCCTCGGGCGGCGTGGTGACGGCGCGCGTGCTGCTCGACCGCTTCAGCGGCGTGCTGGTGGTGCAGGTCGAGGACAACGGCCCGGGCGTGCCCGAGAACGAGCGCGAGTTCGTGGTCCAGCCCTTCTACCGGGCGCTCGGCACCAACGTCGAAGGCTCGGGCCTGGGCCTGGCCATCGTGCACGAGATCGCCCAGCAGCACGGCGCCACGCTGCGCATGGAAGACAGCTTCCCGCACCGCCCCGACAAGGGCCTGCGGGTGTCGGTGCAGTTCACCGCGCACCGCGACGAGGCCGGCGAGTAGCGACCCGGCCCCAGGGGGGCCAGGCGGGTCAGCTCAGATGTTTGCCGACGATGCCGGCCAGCTCGAACATGGTGACCTGCGGCTTGCCGAACACCGCCAGCAGCTTGGCGTCGGCATTGATGGCGCGCTTGTTGGTGGCGTCCTGCAGGCCGTTGGCCTTGATGTAGTCCCACAGCTTCTTGACCACCTGCGGGCGTGCCACCGGTTCGGCACCGATCACCGCGGCCAGCTCGGCGCTGGGCGTGGCGCCGCCGCTGCTGGCGGTCTTGCGCGGTGCCTTGGGGGTGGCCGCCTTCTTGGCGGCAGCGGCCTTTTTCGCCGCCGGCGCCTTCTTGGCCGCCGCGGGCGCGCGGGCTGGGGCGCCGGCCGTCTTGCGCGGCGGGAACTTGGAGGCGCGCGGCTCGAACTCGAACAGCACCTTGCCCTCTTCAGGGCTCCAGCTCAGGAAGGCCTTGAAGCTGCGCCGCGTGCGGTTGGAGACGAACTTGTCCAGCAGATCGGTCTTGCCCGTGGCCAGCAGCTTGGTGATCTGCGTGGCGTCCACCGGCTGCTGCAGGATGATCTTGCCGCTCTTGAAGTCGCAGCTGGGCGTGGGCTGGGCCGCGGTGGGCACGGCTTTTTCGCAAACGTAGTTGCTGCCGTGCTCGCGCACCGGCGCGCCACACTTGGGGCACGCCCCCAGCGAGGGCAGGTCGCCGAAGTCCACCAGCTCGCCGGTCTCCTCCGCGTTCTTGTCGTCACCGAAGTCGAACTCCAGCTTCCAGTTCTTGTCCTCGTCGCTGAAGACCAGCTTCATCTCGGCCGTGAAGGGCCAGCCGGCCTTGGAGCGGAAGCCCTCCAGCGGGCCGATCTGTTTGTCGCGCAGGAAGGTCTCGGCCTCGGCCACCTCGAAAGTGCGCCCGCCGGGCGACTTGCCGAAGGAAAAACCGCAGCCATCCGACTTGCCGTCGGCGCCGGTGCAGCCGTAGCGGCGGTAGTTTTCCTTGACCACGCCACCGCAGTTGGGGCAGGGCGTGGCCAGGGTGGCGTAGTCGCCAGGCACGGTGTCGCGGTCGTATTCCTTGGCCTTCTTGACGATGTGCTCGGTCATCGCCGCGATCTCGCGCATGAAGGCCTCGCGGCTGAGCTTGCCGTGCTCCATCTGCGACAGCTTGTACTCCCACTCGCCGGTCAGTTCGGGCTTGGAGAGTTCCTCCACGCCCAGGCCGCGCAGCAGGGTCATGAGCTGGAAGGCCTTGGCCGTGGGCACGAGATCGCGGCCATCGCGCAGCATGTACTTCTCGTTGAGCAGGCCTTCGATGATGGCCGCCCGCGTGGCCGGCGTGCCCAGGCCTTTCTCCTGCATGGCCTCGCGCAGCTCGTCGTCGTCGACCAGCTTGCCCGCGCCTTCCATGGCGCCCAGCAGCGTGGCTTCGTTGTAGCGGGCCGGCGGCTTGGTCTTGAGGCCCTTGGCCTCCACGGCCGTGTTGCGCACCACCTCGCCCACCGCCACGGCGATCAGGTTCTGGCCCTTCTCGCCGTCCTTGGCGCCTTCCACCTCGTCGGCCGCTTCCTTGCCGTAGACGGCCATCCAGCCCGGCTTCACGAGCACCTTGCCTTCTGTCTTGAAGCGGAGCTGGGCGCCTTGCGCCGCCACCGTGGTGATGCGGGTCGTGACCTGGAATTCGGCGCTCGGGAAAAACACCGCCAGGAAGCGGCGCACCACCAGGTCGTAGAGCTTCTGTTCGGCCTCGCTCAGACCGAGTGGCGCCTGCAGCGTGGGGATGATGGCGAAGTGGTCGCTGACCTTGGCGTTGTCGAACACGCGCTTGGTCGGCTTCACGTAGCCATTGTCGATGGCGAGCTTGGCGTGGGGCGCCAGGTGCTTCATGCCGCTGCCGGCCAGCATCTCGAAGGTCTGCTTGACCGTGGGCAGGTAGTCCTCGGGCAGGGCGCGCGAATCGGTACGTGGGTAGGTCAGGGCCTTGTGGCGCTCGTACAGGCTTTGTGCCAGCTGCAGCGTGGTCTTGGCCGAGAAGCCGAAGCGGCCGTTGGCCTCGCGCTGCAGGCTGGTCAGGTCGTACAGCAGGCCGCTGGCCTGTGTGGTGGGCTTGCTTTCCTCGCCGACGGTGGCGGGCTGGCCACGCACCGCGTCAACGATGGCTTGCGCGCTGCGCTCGTCCCACAGGCGGTCGGCGCGGGCTTCCGGATCGGCGTTGTCACCGGTGGGCTTTTTCCAGTCGGCGTCGAACCACTTGGCCGGGTACTCGCCGGCCTGGGCCGCGAAAGCGGCGTGGATTTCCCAGTAGTCGCGGGCGCGGTGGGCACGGATTTTTTCCTCGCGCTCCACCACCACCGCCAGCGTGGGCGTCTGCACCCGGCCCACGGTGGTCAGGAAGAAGCCGCCGTCGCGCGAGTTGAAGGCGGTCAGCGCGCGTGTGCCGTTGATGCCCACCAGCCAGTCGGCCTCGGAGCGGCTGCGGGCGGCGTCGGCCAGCGGGCGCATCTGGGCGTCGCTGCGCAACGAGGCAAAACCGTCGCGGATGGCGGCCGGCGTCATGGACTGCAGCCACAGGCGCGTCACGGGTTTGCCCAGCGGCTTGGCGCCGCCGGCGTACTGCTCGATCAGGCGGAAGATCAGTTCTCCCTCGCGCCCCGCGTCGCAGGCGTTCACCAGCGCACCCACGTCCTTGCGCTTGGCCAGCTTGACCACCGCGGCCAGGCGCGACTTCGTCTTGTCGATGGGCTTGAGGTCGAAGTGCGGCGGAATCACTGGCAGGTGGGCAAAGCTCCACTTGCCGCGCTTGACGTCGTAGGCCTCGGGCGCGGCGATCTCCACCAGGTGGCCCACGGCGGAGCTGACCACGTAGTGCTCGTTCTCGAAGTGGTCGTCGTGTTTCTCAAACTTGCCGGCGGTGGGCGTCAGCGCCCGCACGATGTCCTGCGCCACCGACGGCTTCTCGGCAATCACCAAGGTTTTCATCTCTACAATCCATTCTTCTCACGCGCGTACACGCGAGCGCACACACGCGCTCGCACGTGCGCACACGTGCATGAATTGACCTTACCAAAAAATTTTGCCGTGCCCAAAACACCCGCCGCAAAGTCCACCCCCCCACGTCAGCGCATCCAGACGCGCCGCTCCGGCGTGCACGGCAAAGGGGTCTATGCCCTGGTCGATCTGGCCGAGGGCGAAACGCTGATCGAGTACACCGGCGAGATCATCAGCTGGGACGAAGCGCTGGAGCGCCACCCGCACGATCCCAAGGACCCCCACCACACCTTCTACTTCCACATCGACGAGGACCGGGTGATCGACGCCAAGTACGGCGGCAACTCCTCGCGCTGGATCAACCACAGCTGCGACCCCAACTGCGTGGCCGACGAGGAAGGTGGCCGCGTCTTCATCCGCGCGCTGCGCAACATCCCCGCCGGCGCCGAGCTGTTCTACGACTACGGCCTGGTGATCGACGAGCCCTACACCAAGAAACTCAAGGCCAACTACCCCTGCTGGTGTGGCAGCGCCAACTGCCGCGGCACGCTGCTGACCCCCAAGGGCAAAAAGCGCTGAGCGCGGTCACGCGATGAACCCGTTGCACGCCTCGCTCAACCACCACGCCGAACGCGTGTGGGAGGCCGTGGCACCCGGCCTGCCGGGCTTTTCGGTCGAGGTGCTGGCCGAGATCGACTCCACCAACACCGAACTCATGCGCCGCGCCCGCACCGATGTGCTGGCCCCCACGCTGCTGGTGGCGCTGGCGCAGACGGCGGGCCGGGGGCGCCGTGGCAAGGCCTGGGTCAGCGCACCGGGCGACTCGCTCACCTTCTCGCTGGGCCTGCCACTGACACCGGCCAACTGGAGCGGCCTGTCGCTGGCGGTGGGCGTGAGCCTGGCCGACAGCCTGCACCCCGAGGTGCGCCTGAAATGGCCCAACGACCTGTGGTGGGCCGGCCGCAAGCTGGGCGGCATCCTGGTGGAAACCGCCAACCCGGGCGCCAACCAGGGTGCCGGGCGCTGCGCGGTGGTCGGCGTGGGCCTGAATCTGGCCACCCCCGCGCTGCCCGAGATGCCCGCCACCGAGATGCCCGCCCTGCCCCCCGCCGGCCTGCGCGAATGCCTGCCCGGCCTGGAGGCCGGCGCCCTGCTGCTGCGCGTGCTGCCGGCGCTGGTGCGCGACCTGCAGGCTTTTGAAGCCCTGGGCTTCGAGGCCTTCGCCCAGCGTTTTTCGCAGCGCGACGCCTTGCTGGACCAGGCCGTGCGCACCTCAGACGGCCTCGAAGGCACGGCCTGCGGCGTCGGCACCGACGGCTGCCTGCGCGTGCTGACGACGCAAGGCATGCGCGACGTCAGCAGCGCCGAAGTGAGCGTGCGCCCGTGCTGAGGCTGTTCGCGCTGCTCCTGCTGTTGGCCAACGCCGGCTACTTCGCCTGGAGCCAGGGCCACCTGCGGCCCCTGGGCTGGGGCCCGGTGGAGCAGCGCGAACCCGACCGGCTGCGGCAGCAGGTGGCGGCCGACCAGTTGCAGGTGATCGCGCCCAAGGGCGGTGCGCCCGCGGAGACGCCGGCGCCGGCCAGGCCCGACACGCCCGAGGCGGCGCCCGCGGCGGTGGCAGGGCCCACCAGCTGCCAGCAGGTCACCGGCCTGAGCGCGGCACAATCCGACGCCCTGCAGGCCGCCTTGAACGGCGCCGGCCTCGACGCCAGCCGCTGGAGCCGCGACGAAGCGGTGCTGCCCGAACGCTGGATCGTCTACATCGGCAAGTTTCCCAGCGCCGACCTGCTGAACCGCAAGAAGACCGAGCTGCGCAGCCTGCGCGTCGATTTCCGCGAGGTGAACGTCCCGGCCCTGCAGCCCGGCCTGGCGCTGGGCACCTACTCCACCGAGGCGGCCGCCCAGACCGCCCTGCAGGACCTGGGCCGTGCCGGCGTGCGCTCCGCCAAGGTCACCAAGGAACGCGAGGAGCAGCGCAGCGTCACGCTGCGCCTGCCGGCGCTCACGGCCGCCGAGCGTGGCGCCGTGGAAGGCCTGGGCGCCCCGCTGGCGGGCAAGACGCTGGTGGCCTGCGGCACCTGAGCCACGGCGGCCTCCGGCCCGCTGACACACCGCAGTCACAACACCGCCGTCACCGCGTCAAAACCGCGCGCCACCATGGCCGTTCACCCACAGGGGATGCGCACGGCATCCCTGTCTTGAACGAGGAACCCACGGTGCGCTTCACATCCCTTGCCTTCACCCCGATCGCGCTGGCCAGCGCGCTGCTGGCCCACGCCCCGCTGCGCGCCGACCAGGCCTACCCGGCCACGCTGGCCGGCCATGCCGTGCTGCCGGCCAAGACCTTCATCGCCGCGCCGGCGTCGGCCCCACAGGACCTGCGGACCAGCGGCAAGTTCACCCTGCCGGCGCGGGTGGACACGCTGGCCAGCGTCGAGGGCCGTTCGGCCGGGCGCCCCACCGGCGTCTCGCTGCCCTTCCAGGGCCAACCCGTCCAGGGCCATTCGGGCATCAAACACATGGCCGACGGCAGCTACTGGCTGCTGACCGACAACGGCGCGGGCAACAAGGCCAATTCACCCGACTTCATGCTCTTCCTCAACCACTACCGGGTGGACTTCAAGAGCGGCCAGTTCAAGCGCCTGGGCACGGTCTTCCTGCACGATCCCGACAAGAAGGTCCCCTTCCGCATCGTCCACGAGGGCACGAAGGACCGCTTCCTGACCGGTGCCGACTTCGACACCGAAAGCTTCCAGTTCGCCGGTGGCTCGCTGTGGATAGGCGACGAGTTCGGCCCCTACCTGATCCAGGCCGACATGAAGGGCCGCGTGCTGGCGGTCCACGAGACCCAGGTGGACGGCAAGGTGGTGCGTTCACCGGACCACCCGGCGGTGCGCACGCCCGGCGTGCCGGGCGGCGAGGTCAAATTCCAGGTCGCGCGCTCCAAGGGCTTTGAGGGCATGGCCGCGTCGCCCGACGGCAGCAAGCTCTACCCGCTGCTGGAAGGCGCCCTGTGGGATGAGGCCGGCCAGGCGCTCGAACAACTGGACGGCCAGCCCTACCTGCGCGTGCTGGAGTTCGACGTGAAGGCTGGCCGCTGGACCGGCCGCCACTGGAAATACGTGCTGGAGGCCAAACACCACGCCATCGGCGACTTCAACATGCTGGACGACAGCACGGCCCTGGTCATCGAACGCGACAACGGCGAGGGCACGCCCGACAAGGCCTGCACCACAGGCCAGCAGCGCGACAACTGCTTCCACGACCTGCCGCGCTTCAAGCGCGTCTACAAGATCGAGATGGGCGAAGCCCACGTGGGTGGCGCCGTGCGCAAGATCGGCCACATCGACCTGCTCAACATCCAGGACCCGCAAGGGCTGGCCCGCAAGCCGCTGACCGAGGGCGTGCTGCAGTTCCCGTTCTTCACCATCGAGAACGTGGACCGCGTCGACGCCCGGCACATCGTGGTCGGCAACGACAACAACCTGCCCTACTCCAGCAGCCGCGAACCCAACCGGGCCGACGACAACGAGCTGGTGCTGCTGGAAGTGGGCGACCTCCTGAACGCCCGCTGAAACAACAACGGCGCCCCGAGGGGCGCCGTTGGCGTGTGGGGCGAAGGCCCGCTTACTGGCTGACCACGCGCACCATCTCCAGGCACTTGTTGGAGTAGCCCCACTCGTTGTCGTACCAGCTCACCAGCTTGACGAAGGTGCCGTCCAGCGCGATGCCGGCGTCGGCGTCAAAGATGCTGGTGCGGGTGTCGCCACGGAAGTCGGTGGCCACCACCTTGTCCTCGGTGTAGCCCAGGATGCCCTTCAGGGCCCCTTCGCTCTGCGCCTTCATCTCGGCCTTGATCTCGTCGTAGCTGGCCGATTTCTCCAGCTCCACCGTCAGGTCCACCACCGACACGTCGCTGGTCGGCACGCGGAAGCTCATGCCGGTCAGCTTCTTGTTCAGCGAGGGGATCACCACGCCCACGGCCTTGGCCGCGCCGGTGCTGCTGGGGATGATGTTCTCCAGGATGCCACGGCCGCCGCGCCAGTCCTTGTTGCTGGGGCCGTCCACGGTCTTCTGCGTGGCGGTGGCGGCGTGCACGGTGGTCATCAGGCCGCGCTTGATGCCCCACTTGTCGTGCAGCACCTTGGCCAGCGGGGCCAGGCAGTTGGTGGTGCAGCTCGCGTTGGAGATGATGGCCTCGCCCTTGTAGGTGGCGTGGTTGACGCCGTAGACGAACATCGGGGTGTCGTCCTTGGAAGGCGCAGACAGGATGACCTTCTTGGCGCCTGCGTCCAGGTGCTTCTGGGCCGTGGCCTTGTCCAGGAACAGGCCGGTGGATTCGATCACGACGTCGGCGCCGACCTCGTTCCACTTCAGGTTGGCGGGATCGCGCTCCTGCGTCAGGCGGATCTTCTTGCCGTTGACGATCAGGGTGTTGCCCTCGACCGACACGGTGCCCTTGAAGCGGCCGTGCACCGAGTCGTACTGCAGCATGTAGGCCAGGTAGTCCGGCTCCAGCAGGTCGTTGATGCCCACAACTTCGATGTCAGCGAAGTTCTGCAGTGCGCTGCGCAGCACGTTGCGCCCGATGCGGCCGAAGCCGTTGATGCCGATCTTGATGGTCATGTCGAGTACTCCTGGAGGTTGAAACGGAAAGCCTTACTTGGCCAGCACCTTGCGCACGGTGTCGGTCACGTTGTCTGGGGTGAAGCCGAAGTGCTTGAACAGCACCGGCGCGGGGGCGGATTCGCCGTAGGTGTCGATGCCGACCACGGCGGCCACGCCGTATTTCCACCAGCCGTCGGTCGAGCCCATTTCCACCGCGATGCGGGGCAGGCCGGCCGGCAGCACCGACGCCTTGTAGTCGGCGGTCTGGCGGTCGAAGGTGGTGGTGCTGGGCATGGAGACCACACGCACGGCGATTTTGTGCGACTTGGCCAGCTGTTCCTGCGCCTTGAGCGCGAGCTGCACTTCGGAGCCGGTGGCGATGATGACGGCCTGGGCCTTCTTCTTCAGGCCCACTTCGGCGGGCTCGGCCAGCACGTAGGCGCCACGGCTGATGTCGCCCAGCTCGTGTTTGGGCGCGTAGGGCAGGTTCTGGCGGCTCAGCAGCAGGGCGGTGGGCCGGCTGCGGTTTTCCAGCGCCACGGCCCAGGCCACGGCGGTCTCGGCGGTGTCGGCGGGGCGCCAGACGTCGAGGTTGGGGATCAGGCGCAGGCTGGCCGCGTGTTCGATGGACTGGTGCGTGGGACCGTCTTCGCCCAGGCCGATGGAGTCGTGGGTGAAGACATGGATGACACGCTGCTTCATCAGCGCGGCCATGCGGATGGCGTTGCGCGAGTAGTCGCTGAAGGTCAGGAAGGTGCCGGCGTAGGGGATGAAGCCCCCATGCAGCGCGACGCCGTTCATGATGGCGGCCATGCCGAATTCGCGCACGCCGTAGTTGATGTGGCGGCCACCCTGGCCGGCTTCGTTTTTCACGACCGCACCGGCCGCATCAAAACGCAGGCTGGGCGTGGCCTTGGTGTTGGTCAGGTTGGAGCCGGTCAGGTCGGCGCTGCCGCCCAGCATTTCGGGCAGGGCGGCGGTGAAGGCTTCCAGCGCGATCTGGCTGGCCTTGCGGCTGGCCACGGTTTCGGCCTTGGTGTGGGCGCCGATGGTGGCGTCCACCGCCACCTGTGCGAACGACTTGGGCAGGTCGCCCTTCATGCGGCGCACGAATTCCTTGGCCAGCTCGGGGAAAGCGGCCTTGTAGGCGGCGAACTGCTCATTCCAGGCGGCCTCAAAGGCCTTGCCCTGGGCCTTGGCATCCCAGGCGGCGTAGACCGGCTTGGGGATGACAAAGGGCTCGTGGGTCCAGCCCAGCGCTTCGCGGGTGAGCTTGATTTCCTCGGCGCCCAGCGGCTCGCCGTGGGCCTTGGCGGTGTTGGCGCGGTTGGGGCTGCCCTTGCCGATGCTGGTCTTGCAGCAGATCAGGGTGGGTTTGTCGGTGCTGGCCTTGGCGCTGCGGATGGCGGCATCCACCGCATCGGTGTCGTGGCCGTCGACGTCGCGGATCACGTTCCAGCCGTAGGCCTCGAAACGCTGCGGCGTGTTGTCGATGAACCAGGGCGTGACCTGGCCGTCGATGGAGATGCCGTTGTCGTCGTACAGGGCCACCAGCTTGTTGAGCTTCCAGGCACCGGCCAGGGCGCAGGCTTCGTGGCTGATGCCTTCCATCAGGCAGCCGTCGCCCAGGAACACGTAGGTGTGGTGGTCGACGATGGCGTGACCTTCGCGGTTGAACTCGGCGGCCAGCAGCTTCTCGGCCAAGGCCATGCCCACCGCGTTGGTGACACCCTGGCCCAGCGGACCGGTGGTGGTCTCCACGCCGGGGGTGATGCCGACTTCGGGGTGGCCGGCGGTCTTGCTGTGCAGCTGGCGGAAGTTCTTCAGCTCGTCGATCGGCAGCTTGTAACCGCTCAGGTGCAGCAGCGCGTAGATGAGCATGGAGCCGTGGCCGTTGGACAGCACGAAGCGGTCGCGGTTGGCCCAGGCCGGGTTGGTCGGGTTGTGCCGCAGGTGGCGGCCCCACAAGGCCACCGCCATGTCGGCCATGCCCATGGGCGCGCCGGGGTGGCCCGAATTGGCCTGCTGCACGGCGTCCATGGCCAAGGCGCGTATGGCGTTGGCCAGGGTCTGGGGGGAAACAGGGGAAGCGACGGCGGTGTCGGTCATGAAAACCTCGGGTGGAATGGGCCCAGGCGAAAAACCGGCGCGCAGACGCGCGGCCTGGGGCAAACCCGGAATTTTACCGGCTGGCGCCGGGCGGGCCCTGGCGTGCCTCAGCGCGCGCGCCGAGGCAGGTCGCTGAAACGCCAGAGCCCCAGGCGCTTGTCGGCATAGACGCCACCCGTGTGGTGACAGCGTTCGTCGATGAGCGCCAGCGGCGCGGGGAAGCCGAAGGGCGGGCGCTGCAGGTTGAGCGGGCGCCAGCCCCCCGTGTCGATGTCCTCGTTCGGCCGCTCCTCCACGAAGGTGGTGGCGAGCAGGTAGGTGGCGCCCGTGCGCCCCAGGTTGTCGAGCGCGGCGACGATGTCCTCGAGGCGGAGGTGGACCAGGGCGTCCCGGCAGAGCACGAGGTCGGCCTGGGGCAGCCGCTGGGTCACGAGATCGCGGCAGAGGAATCGCCGGGAAGGCGCGGCGTGGCGGCGGCGGTTGGCCTCGACCAGGCCGGGCACGATGTCCACGCCGATGTAGCGGGGCACGCTGTCGGCCAGCGGGCCGGCCCAGTTGAAGTCGCCGCAGGGCACGTCCAGCAGGGTGTGGACCTCCAGGGACCCGACGAGGGCGACCAACTCCGGCAGGAACGAGGCCGCCCGCTCCCGCGTGGAGCCCGGCCCCGAGACCGACTCGCCCTCACCCCAGCCCCGCGTTCGATGGATGTCGCTGAAGACGCGCCGCATCTCGCGGCCCTTCCTCCACAGCATCGGGAATTTCAGCATGGTCACCTTGTTGTCTGACGTTGGGCCAATGATGGACCAGCGCGACCAAGCGGCCCGGCGCGGCTGCCGAAGCCTCAGCCCAGCTTGGCCAGGATGGCGTTCATTTCGTCGCGGTTGAAGGCGCGCATCGTCTGCATGCGCACATTGCCCGCCGAGGCGATGGCCAGCGAAAAAGCGGTGGCCGAGCTGTCGTCCGGCGCCTCGATGAAGGCCACCAGGTCGTACTGGCCCTGGGTCCAGTACAACTGCGTCATGCGGGCGCCGAAGCGGCCCGCGGCCTCCTTGACGGCATCGGCGCGCTGGGTGGTGGCCTTGATGCTGCGCAGGCCCTGGTCGGTGAAAGTCGTGAGTGCGATGTAGGTGACCACGGTGATCTCCTGGAAGGTGATGGGGCCTTGCACACGACACGGGACGGCCAGCGTTGGCCCCGGGAGACTGGTCGACACACGTCGGCGCGGGTCGGGCGCCGAACCCGCCAGCCTACGCCGGCCGTGCCGCCGCGTCCATGCCCGCCGGGCGGACCAAACCGGTGGAAATGACAGAATGCCCGCAACATGCAGACAACGCCCTCGCCCCAGACCCCCCCACCCGCGCAAGCCCTCATCCTCGCCGCCGGCCGGGGCGAGCGCATGCGTCCCCTGACCGACCACACGCCCAAGCCGCTGCTGCGGGTGCGGGGCCAGCCGCTGATGGCCTGGCCACTCGAAGCGCTGGCCCGCGCCGACATCACCCAGGTGCTGACCAACACCGCCTGGCTGGGCGAGCAGATCGAGGCCGAATTCGGGGACCGGCTGCGCTACTCGCACGAAGGGCGCGACTTTGGCGGCGCGTTGGAAACGGCAGGCGGCATCGCCCGCGCACTGCCGCAGCTTGCCGAGGTGTTCTGGGTGGTGGCCGGCGACGTGTTCGCCCCCGACTTCGTGTTTGCGCCCGAGGCCCTGGCGCGCTTTCGCGCCAGCGACGCCCTGGCCCACCTGTGGCTGGTGCCCAACCCCGCGCACAACCCCCGTGGCGACTTCGGCCTGGCACCGGACGGGCGCGCCCTCAACGGCGACGGGCCCGACGGCCAGCGCTTCACCTACAGCACCATCGGGCTGTACCGCCGCGCCTTGTTCAAAGCGCCCTGGTGCGACATCCCGTGCGGCAACCCGGCCGGCGTGAAGGCCCCGCTGGCACCACTGCTGCGCCGGGCGATGGACAATGGATGCATCAGCGCCGAATTGCACCACGGCCCCTGGACCGATGTGGGCACGCCCGAGCGCCTGGCCCAACTCAACACCGTCGCCCACCCATGACCGACACCACCCCCTACGCCCAGCGCCGAGCCCGCGTGGCACAAGCCATCGGCCCCAACGGCATCGCCCTGATCCCCACCGCGCTGGAGCGGCCGCGCAACCGCGACACCGACTTCATCTACCGGCACGACAGCTACTTCTATTACCTGACCGGCTTCACCGAACCCAACGCCTTCCTGGTCATCACCGGCGATGGCCGCAGCACCCTGTTCTGCCAGGCCAAGGACCTGGAGCGCGAGATCTGGGACGGCATCCGCCTCGGGCCCGACGCCGCGCCGGCGGCCCTGGGCGTGAGCGCCGCCCATGCCATCGGCGAGCTCGACGCCCAGCTGCCCAAGCTGATCGAGAACCGCGACACCGTGTGGTTCCCCTTCGCCATCCACGCCGGACTGGAAGCCCGCGTGGGCGGCTGGCTGGAGCGGGTGCGGGCCCGCGTGCGTTTCGGCGCCATCTGCCCAGAGCAGCAGCGCGACCTGTGTGGTGTGCTCGACGAGATGCGCCTGGTCAAGGACGCCCACGAGCAGGACGTGATGCGCCGCGCCTCCCAGATCAGCGCGGACGCCCACATCCGCGCCATGCAGCGCTGCGCCGCCATGCTGCGCGCCGGCCAGGACGTGCGCGAATACCACCTCGACGCCGAGCTGCTGCACGAATTCCGCCAGCACGGCTCGCAATACCCGGCCTACGGCAGCATCGTCGCCGCCGGCGCCAACGCCTGTGTGCTGCACTACCGCGCCGACGCCGCCCCCGTGCGCGACGGCGAGCTGGTGCTGATCGACGCCGGCTGCGAACTCGACGGCTACGCCTCCGACATCACCCGCACCTTCCCCGCCAACGGCCGCTTCAGCGGCCCACAGCGCACGCTCTACGAGCTGGTGCTGGCCTCACAAGAGGCGGCCATCGCGGCCACGAAAGCGGGCGCTCGCTTCACCGATCCCCACGAGGCCACCGTCAAGGTGCTGGCCCAGGGCATGCTCGACGTCGGGCTGCTCGACAAAAACCGGGTCGGCGGCCTGGACGACGTGATCGAGCGGCGCGCCTACTTTCCCTTCTACATGCACCGCACCGGCCACTGGCTTGGCATGGACGTGCACGACTGCGGCAGCTACGTGGAGCCGGGCGAGGTGGGCCAGGTCAGCGAACGCAAGGACCCGCTGAGCGGCGAGACCATCACCAACCGCCCCAGCCGCATCCTGCGCCCCGGCATGGTGCTGACCATCGAGCCCGGCCTCTACGTGCGCCCGGCCGAAGGCGTGCCCGAGACCTTCCACAACATCGGCATCCGCATCGAGGACGACGCCATCGTGACCGACACCGGCTGCGAGCTGATCACCCGGGGCGTGCCGGTGCACCCGGACGAGATCGAGCGCCTGATGCGGGGCTGAGCCGTCCGCGCGATACCAACTGTTTCATTTGAACGGCGCCCAAGCGCCACACATTGCTCACTAATTATGTGAAAAAATGTGAAACATGAAACAAGGCGCAGCGATCAGCAGGCGTGTGGTGCTGGGCACCGCCGCGGCTGTGCCCATGGCGGCCCTGGCCGACAACCACCGCAAGCTGCGGGTGCTGGCCTGGCCCGGCTACGCCGACCCGGACGTGGTGCAGGCCTTCGAGCAACGCATGCAGGCCGAGATCGAGCTGACCCTGGTCGACACCGACGACGCCCTGTGGCAACGCGTCAGCGCCCGCCAGGGGCGCGATTTCGACATCTTTGCCGTCAACACGGCCGAACTGCAGCGCTACATCGCGGCCGGGCTGGTGACCCCGCTGGATCCGTCGGCCATCCCGCGCCGGGCCGACCAGTTGCCACGGTTTCGCGAGCTGGACACCATCGCCGGCCTGGTGCATGGTGGCCAGGCCTACGCCATCCCCTACACCTACGCCGAGATGGGGCTGATCCACGACCGGCGCCAGCTGTCCCAGGCGCCCACCTCGCTGCAGGCGCTGTGGGATCCCCAGTGGCGAGGCAAGGTCCTGTGCCACAACGGTGGCGCCCACAACATTTCGCTGTCCGCGCTGTCGCTGGGCCTGCCCTCGCCGTTCCAGATCGGCGCCAACGACTGGCCGCGCGTGGTGGACCGGGTCATCGGACTGCGGCGCAATGTGCTCGGCTTCTATGGCTCGCCCGAGGAGTCGGTGCGGCTGTTCAAATCGCGCGGGACGGCCCTGATGCTGGCCAACTACGGCTCGCAACAGGTGCAGCTGCTCAAGGCCGCTGGCCTGAGCGTGGGCTACAGCGTGCCCCAGGAGGGCGCCCTGGCCTGGCTGGACTGCTGGGCCTTGACCGCCGGCGCGCGCAACCCGGCGCTGGCCATGCAATGGATCAACTACCTGCTGGAACCCGGCCCGGGCGGGGTGCTGCTGGGCCGGCAAGGCCTGGCCAACACCACCACGCCGTCGCCCTTCCACCGCCCCGACGATCGCCTGCTGTGGCTGGAGCCGGTGGAAGACCCGGAGCGGCGCACCCGGCTGTGGCGGCGTGTCCTGGCCGGTGACCGGGCGGCCAAGGTGCTGGCCGCATGAGGTTTGGCATTGCCACCAAGCTCGGCGTGCTGCTGGCCTTGGTGGGCATGCTGGCCGCCGGCATCACCGGCTACAACGCCTTTCAGGTCAGCCGCAGCATGCTGGTCGAGGCGGCCAAGGACAAGCTGCTGACTTCCACACAGGTGCTGGCACGTCGCATCACCCTCAACCGGGAGGAGGCCTCGCGCAACCTGATGGTGCTGGCGCAGCACCCGGCCACGCTGGCGGTGCTGGAGAATCCCGGCCCCTCCACCGCCCAGCAGGTCGCGCAGCTGAGCGAACTCTTCTCACTGCTGATGCAGGTGCAGCCGGCCTACCAGCAGGTTCGCCTGATCGACGCCGTGGGCTATGGCCTGGAGCGGGTGCGGGTCGACCGCGGCCCTGTCGGTCCGGCTCCGGTCGACCTGGAAGACCTGCAGGAAAAGGGGCATTTCGACTACGTGTCCGAAACGCTGAAGCTGCCGGCCGGCCACACCTACATGTCGCGCCTGAGCACCAGCCACGACGGCCACACCGACCTCGGCGACGGCCGCCCGACCCTGCAGCTGGCCATGCCGGTGGTGGGCTCGCAGGGCCGCAACCGGGGCGTGGTGGTGATCAACCTGGACGTGAAGGGCATGTTCGACCTGCTGGCCCAGGACCTGCCGGAGAACTTCCGGCTGTTCTTCGCCAACAGCGAGGGCGACATCCTCATCCACCCCGACCCGGACAAGACCTTCGGCTTCGACAAGGGCCGGCGGGTGCTGATCCAGGACGAGTTCCCGGCCACCGCCGCCATGGTCCGGGGCGAATTGAACCAGGCCGTGTTCGACGCCCGCCAGGGCGCCCACGCCGAGCTGCCGGTGGTCGCCGCCTTCCTGTCCCAGGGCGTGGTCACGGTGTCCGACGAAACCCGCGTGCTGCTGGGCCTGGCGCAACCGCTGGACGAGGTGCTGGCGGCCTCCGACCGCCTGGGCTGGCTGGTGCTGCAGATCGTCGGCGTCCTGTGCGTGGCCAGCGGCCTGGTCGCGCTGTGGATGGGCCGCGCGCTGACCCGCCCCATCAACGCCATCAACCGCGCCGCGCAACAGGTGGCCAGCGGGCTGCCGCCGGGCGAACTGCCCACCGAACGCCGCGACGAGATCGGCGCGCTGGCGCGCACCTTCCGCGACATGCGCGTGCAGATCAACGAGCAGATCAGCGAGTTGCGCGACAACCAGGACGAACTCGAACACCTGGCCCAGCACGACCCGCTGACCGGACTGCCCAACCGGCGCAAGTTCCAGGAACGGCTGGACCTGGCGTTGGCACAGGCGCGCCGTTTCCCGCAGCGGGTCTGTGTGCTGTTCATCGACCTCGACCGCTTCAAGCTCATCAACGACAACGTCGGCCATGACGCTGGCGACGCCGTGCTGCAGGCGGTGGCGCGGCGCCTGAAGGCCATGCTGCGCGAGGTGGACACGGTGGCGCGCATCGGCGGCGACGAGTTTGTGGTGGTGCTGGGTGCGCCAGCCACCGACGAACAGCTCGACGCCATCGCCGCCAAGCTGCTCGACGGTCTGCGCGAACCGGTGGACTTCGAACACCAGCGGCTGGAACTGGGCTGCAGCATCGGCATCGCGATCTACCCCGACCACGCCCACAGCGCCGTCGACCTGCTGGCCGCGGCCGACCAGGCCATGTACCGCGCCAAGACCGCCGGGCGCAACACCTACCGCATCGCGCAGCCGGTGCACACGCTCCCCACTTGAGCACGGACCCGCCGCTCGTCGGCGTGGCCTCAAGTCGGGCGCCACGGCGCCGATCTCGACCCCACCATGAAGATCGAAAGCGCCTCTGTGTCGCTGCACAGCCAGC
Source organism: Hydrogenophaga sp. OTU3427 (assembly GCF_038440225.1). NCBI lineage: Bacteria > Pseudomonadati > Pseudomonadota > Betaproteobacteria > Burkholderiales > Comamonadaceae > Hydrogenophaga > Hydrogenophaga sp. OTU3427. Next base: position 60,357 of record NZ_JASATI010000021.1, read on the forward strand.
AGGCCCAGGTGAACCACCGGGAAGTGCAGGAACACCTGCGGGTGTGGCGTGGCAACACGTCGCTCGATCTGAGCCGCAACAGCCGGGCGGACAGCGCCTCGGCCTCGCTGGCCTGGTCACGCTCGTCCGTGGTGACGCAGCTGTCGCAGGCGGCACAGGCACTGCCGGCCCCGGCCCCCGCAGCCCCCCAGGACCAGGGCGAGCCGGTGGCCACCGACCCCAAGCTCGAACCGCTGATCCGGCTGGTCGAGCTGATCACCGGGCGCAAGGTGCGGACCTTCCATGCCGAGGACCTGCAGGCCCGTGCCCAGCGCCCCGCCGATACGGCCGGCCAGCCCCAGCGCGCCGGCTGGGGGCTGCGCTACGACCGCACGGAAACCCGGTACGAGGCACAGCACACCCAGGTGCAGGTCGAAGGCGTGGTGCACACCCGTGACGGCCGCGAGATCGCGTTTGCCCTCTCGCTGGAGATGCACCGCGAATACCTGCAGACCAGCAGCGTGTCGCTGCGCGCGGGCGACGCGCTGCTGAAGGACCCGCTGGTCATCCATTTCGACGGCCCGGCGGGTGAACTGTCCGACCTGCGCTTCGACTTCGATCTCGACGCCGATGGCCGGACCGAGAACCTCGGCTTTGTCGGTGCCGGCAGCGGCTTCCTGGTGCTGGACCACAACGGCAACGGCAGGGTGGACAACGGCCGCGAGCTGTTCGGCGCGCTCAGCGGCGATGGCTTCGCCGATCTGGCCGCGCTGGACAAGGACGACAATGGCTGGATCGACGAGAACGACCCCGCCTTCGCACGTTTGCAGGTGTGGCAGAAGGACGCCCAGGGACAGGACCTCCTGCGCGGGCTGCAAGAGGCCCAGGTCGGCGCCCTCTACCTGGGCCGCGTGGCCAGCCCCTTCTCGGTGCGCGATGCCCAGAACCAGACCCTGGCCGAGGTGCGCAGCACCGGCGTCTACCTGCGCGAGGACGGCGCGGCCGGCGCGCTGCAGCAGATCGACCTGGCGGTGTGAACCTCAGGCCGCCTCTCAGGCCGGCCCCATGCCAAAGCGGTCCGCCCGCGCCGGGGCCCAGAAATCGGTGAACACCCGGTGCTGGCCCTCGGTGCTGTCCTGCAGCAGGGCACCGGGGCGCACCTGGGGCAGCAGGTTGGACAGCAGGCGAACGTCGTTCTCGTTGACCCGGCGCACGATGTGGTGGGCGGTGATGTCGCTGGGGTGTTGCAGGCCGGCCGCCTGCACCAGCTCCTGCAAGGCTTTCAGCGTGTTCTGGTGGAAGTTGAACACCCGCGTGGTCTTGTTGCCGACGTCCAGCGCCTGCTGGCGCACCGGGTCCTGTGTGGTCACGCCCGTGGGGCAGTGGCCGGTGTGGCAGGCCTGGGCCTGTATGCAGCCCAGCGCGAACATGAAGCCGCGCGCGCTGTTGCACCAGTCGGCCCCCAGCGCCATGGCGCGGGCGATGTCGAAGGCGCTGACCACCTTGCCGCCACAACCGATCTTGATGCGGTCGCGCAGGTTCACACCAACCAGCGTGTTGTGCACCAGCAGCAGGCCTTCCTGCAGCGGCGCGCCCACGTGGTCGGTGAACTCCAGCGGCGCCGCCCCGGTGCCGCCTTCGGCGCCGTCGACGACGATGAAGTCCGGCGTGATGCCGGTCTGCAGCATGGCCTTGACCAAGCCAAACCACTCCCAGGGGTGACCGACGCAGAACTTGAAACCCACCGGCTTGCCTTCGCTCAGGGTCCGCAGGCGGGCGATGAAGCTCATCATCTCCAGCGGTGTGGCAAAAGCGCTGTGCGCGGCCGGTGAGACGCAGTCCTGCCCTTCGGGCACGCCCCGCGCGGCGGCGATCTCGGCCGTGACCTTGGCGCCCGGCAAGACGCCGCCGTGGCCCGGTTTGGCGCCCTGGCTGAGCTTGAGCTCGATCATGCGCACCTGGGGGTCGAGCGCGTTGGCCCGGAATTTCGCCTCGTTGAAGCTGCCGTCGTCGTTGCGGCAGCCAAAGTAGCCCGAGCCGATCTCCCAGATCAGGTCGCCGCCGTGCACGCGGTGCCAGGCCGAGATCGAGCCTTCGCCGGTGTCGTGGGCGAAGCGGCCCTTTTTCGCGCCCGCATTGAGCGACTGGATGGCGTTGGCGCTGAGGGCGCCAAAGCTCATGGCCGAGATGTTGAACAGGCTGGCTTCGTAGGGCTGGGCACAGGCAGGCCCGCCGATGGTGAGCCGGAAGTCGTGGCTGTCCACGCGGCTGGGCATCATGGCGTGGTTGAGCCACTCGTGGCCGTCGGCCTTGACATCGAGCTGGGTGCCAAAGGGCCGTTTGTCGGTCTCGCCCTTGGCGCGCGCATAGGCCAGGCTGCGCTGCGAGCGCGAGAAGGGCGTGGCTTCGGTGTCGCTCTCGATGAAGTACTGCCGCATCTCGGGCCGGATCTTCTCCAGCATGAAGCGCAGGTTGCCAATCACGGGGTAGTTGCGCCGCACCGCGCTGTAGGTCTGGCGCAGGTCGCGCACGCCCACCACCGACAGCCCGCCGAACACGAGCAGCGCCCAGAACCCGACCCGGAACGCGATCAGCGTGAACAGGCTCAGCAGCGCGCACACCACACACAGCGCCAAGGCGGTGTAGCGCACCGGGTAGATGGCATTGAGTTTGTCCAGCATGGCGCGCTCCTGCGGTCGGTTGGCGGCCATCATAAGGCCCGATCGCCGTACACTCGGTGCCCCGTTACCGACCGACACGCCGCGATGAACACCGATACCTCCGCCAGCGCCACCGCCATGCATCCCGACGATTTCGACGCCCTGGACGGCATCCTCGACGACCTGCGCGAACGCCATGACGAGATTCCGCAATGGGAATTCTGCGAAGGCTTCATCGCCGCGCTGATCTGCTGCCGCCGGGCCATCATGCCCAGCGAATACTTCCCCGTGCTGTTCGGCGACGGCGAGGATGGCGGCATTTCAACCAGCGGCCTGTTCCAGGACCAGGCGCAGTTCACCCAGTTCATGACGCTGTGGACCCGGCGCTGGAACGAGGTGGCGCAAGCGCTGGCGACACCGGTGGAGTCGCTGGACGACGAACGCGCCTACTCGCCCGAGGTGGTGGACATCCGCGGCGCCGTGGCCTGCCTGAGCGAAGAGGAGCGCGCCGCCATGGGCGACGACCCGCTGCCCAGCTTCGGCCAGGTGTGGGCGCTCGGCTTCATGTTCGCGGTGGAGAACTGGCCCGAGGAATGGGCGCCGCCGCGCGACCGCGACGCCGCCAAATGGCTGGACGAATCGCTGGAAACCATCGTGGCCCTGAGCGAGGACGACACCGGCGAGCCCACCGTGTCCATGTACAAGGAAGACGGCCCGCCCAGCGTGAGCGAGGACCGCATCAACCAGTTCGGCGAAGGCATCTGGGCGGTCTACGACCTGGCCGAGATCTGGCGCAACACCGGCCCACGCGTGGAGACCGTGCGCAAGGAGGCCGAACCCGGCCGCAACGACCCTTGCCCGTGTGGCAGCGGCAAGAAGTACAAGAAGTGCCACGGGGCGGGGTGAAGTTGGCCTGGGCTTAGGCGGGGTGGGGCTTTGGGGTTGCCGCCTTGTCTCGACCCGCTGCGATGCTTATTGGGGGATGTTCGGGTGGCGGGGATGCAGCGGGTGCTGCCTCTTGTTGCCGAGGCTCGGCCGGTCAGTAACTGCTGCTTAGCTGCCGCTGACACAATGAGCCCCGGCGGGTTTCACCAACGATGACAGTCGACTCTGTCAAATCTCAGTTTGCTCAGAGATTTCAAGTGCGTCATCGACGTCGATACCAAGGTAACGCACCGTTGACTCCAACTTTGCGTGGCCCAGGAGTAATTGAACCGCCCGGAGGTTCTTTGTGCGACGATAGATCAGAGTGGCTTTGGTTCTCCGCATAGAGTGGGTTCCGTAGTCGGCCCGGTCCAATCCCAACTCCTCAACCCAATTCCCCAGAATCCTGGCGTACTGCCGAGTTCCTAGATGGGGAGACTCGTGAAGCCGGCTCGGGAACAGGAAGTCCTCCGACTGCAATTTCGCGTGCTTGATCCATGCCTGTAGCGCATCCCGCGTGGCGGCCGTGATCTCAAACTGAACTGGCCGTTGAGTCTTGATCTGCATCACGATGGCACGTGTTGCCACCTGATCACCGTGGCACACGTCTCAGACCTTGAGCGCAACAAGGTCACAGCCGCGGAGCTTGCTATCAATGCCCAGGTTGAAGAGCGCCAACTCGCGAACGCGACCTTCCATCTGGAGGCGAACGCGCAGCGCCCAAATGTCTTTCAGCTTAAAGGGCGCTTTCTGCCCAACAAGCTTTCCCCTATTCCATGGCTCACGATGGATTTGGTTTCCAGCGGATTCCATGATGATCTCCTATTGAGTTGAGGGACCAGCAGACTGCGCTCAATTCAACAACTTCGGTCAGGCTCACCATGCCTGAGCCACGGAAATACCCTCCGCATCCGGCAGTCAATGACTCCTTTGAACTGCGGCTGAATAGGCTACGATGTCGAATATCGGCCAAATGCGGACATCGATTCAATGCAGAAGCAGAAGATTACTCGCACCGGACGAACGCTAGGAGCTCTCGCCTGCCTCGGTATTGGCGGCGTTTTCTGGTGGGTTTGCTGGATGGAGGGCAGCGCAGGCGTTGGCGTCTTCATCTTTTTGATACAGGCTGCGCTGGCGCTCTATCTTCTGTACGCGAGTGATGAGTGCCTGGAGCGTACTCCTTGGTGGATATTCTGGTGACGTCTGCTTCGGGCCCTTAGCGGACCTAACCCGGCTCTGTCGATTTCTTCCCCAATGGGGCCATTCTGCCGGTCGAGACGGCTTTCCACAGGCAATAGAAACCTAGTCCGGCAATCGCAATGGCACCCCCGCCAAACGCTGCAGTGGACACCCAAAAGAAGATAGGCTGCTCGACACGTTCGACCATCAGCGTGGAGCGAGTTAGAGCAAGCCCTTTTCCCGTGATGAGTCCTTCCAACACGATACCTAAACCAACGGCGGAGAGAGAAACGAGACAGGCGCCACTGACGCCTATTGCGGCTCGATTTCTCTTTTTTAAGCCTAGAGTTAGCAAGAGAGCAGGCGGCATTGACAGAAGGACCCCGAAAAGTCCGTACTCGATTAGCTGGGCCGAGACGATGCTCAAAAGTTGCATGTACAAAGGTGCGATCAATGTCCGCTTTTGGCCGATGCCTGACATCCTAGCCCAAGTTCATCGATGAATTCATCAGGTGCCGTCTGATTCAAGGACCGGTTTGTCGCGCAGGGGTCATTGGACCAGCCGTTGCCGGGCGGCGGCAATCAGCCAATTTTGTTGAAAAACTCGTTTCGACGCCCCGGTCGGGTCGTCGTTTTCTGTCAGTGAGGATGATTTTGTTTGTTGGGTCGCACGCTTTTGGCGACTATCCCTCCACTTGATCCCCTTTACCTCGCTATCGCCGCCTGCATGCCCGTTGCAAGTGGCAGCCACTTGGCCATTCTTCGCAGGTTCTGCGCCGTGGCCGCCAAGATGAACTCGTCGCGTGCACCTGCCAAGCCGCGCAGCCGCAGTCGGTCGAGCTTGAGGATGCGCTTGAGATGGGCGAAGAGCATCTCAACCTTCTTGCGCTGTTTGCTCGATTGCTTGAACTCATCTGTTTGTGCAATCTGTCGAGCAACGTCACGAGCACCCTCATAGATACTGCGAGCGATCTTGCGATGCGGGGTATTGGGACAGCACTCCAGTTTGCGCGAGCAATTGCTGCAGTCAAGCGAGCTGGCCCGATACACGATGGTGTCCGCCTGTGTCACATGGTCGCGTGGATTCTTGAACCGCCGCCAGTTCGACTTCAACGGCTTACCTTCCGGGCAACGGTACTCATTGGCGGTCTCATTCCAAAGAAACTCGCTGCTCGACAGGGTCTCGTCCTTGCGCTGGGTTCTGTCCCAGACCCTGACGTGCGGTGCAATCCCTTTATCGTTGACCATCCAATCAAGCATCGGCGCTGTGCCATAAGCGGTATCGCCCACCAGTCGACTGGGTTTGATACCGAATCGGTCTTGCACACGTTGCACCATGGCCTTGGTGGCTTCCACCTCCAGCGTGCGATGCGCCTGCGTGGCTTCGACATCCACGATGATTCCCGCCTCCAGATCGATGAGATAGTTGGTGGAGTAGGCAAAGAAGGCGGGGCCACCTGGCGCTGCGGTGTATCTGGCTTGTGGGTCCGAAAGAGAAACTGTTCTGGGGTTGGCTATGGGGACCGTATCGCTTGAGACCGGATTGGTATCTTCCAGCGCTGCAAGGTACTCGCGTACCGCACGACTTGGCTTGTCGCCTCCCGGCCAATCCTTGGGATCTTCAGGCGTTGTCACGTTGGCCCGATTGGCATCGGCCTTGATGACGCTGGCATCCACGGCGAAGCCTTCACCACGAACCAGTCCCTCGGTCATGCATCGACCCAGAACGACTTCAAACACATGACGGAAGGCTTCGCTCTCGCGGAACCGGCCGTGGCGGTTCTTTGAGAAGGTGGAGTGATTGGGGATTTTGTCTTCCAGTCCGAGCCGGCAGAACCACCGATAGGCCAGATTCAGATGCACCTCCTCGCATAGTCTGCGCTCGGAGCGGATGCCGAAGCAATACCCAATGACCAGCATTCGGATCATCAGTTCGGGATCGATGGATGGCCGTCCTGTGTGGCTGTAGAACGGCGCAAGATGTTCGCGCAAAGTGCTGAGGTCGAGGAACTGGTTGATGCCCCTCAGCAAATGGTCGGATGGGATGTGCTCTTCCAAGTTGAAGGCATAGAAGAGCTGATCCTGGTTCGCCGTGTGACCCATCATGGTTTGCACCTCCGTCAAGGAGAAACCGCATGCAAGTCACGGGCCAGACAACTCAAAAATCAGTGTTTTTCAACAGAATTAGCCTATTCCAGCCAAACAGCACCGCCTTGCACCAAGCCGCAGCTGGCAGCCCGCCTCACCCCAGAATCTCAAACGGCCCGCCCTTTTCCAGCGCCCGGTGGTAAGCCGGGCGCGCGTGGATGCGCTCCAGCCAGTCCATCAGGCGCGGGCGGCTGTTGTCGAGGCCGGCGCGGGCAGCGGCGGCTTCGAGCGGGAAACTCATCTGCACGTCGGCGGCGCTGAAGGTATCGCCGGCAAACCAGTCGGCGTCCTTCAGCTCGGCCTCCAGGTAGTCGAGATGGCGCTCGATGTTGGGGCTCACGAAGGCGCCCTTGACCTTGGCCGAGATGGCTTTGGCGATGGGCTTGGCGAAGAAGGGCATGGGTGCTTTCTCCACCTGGTCGAACACCAGCTTCATCAGCAGCGGCGACATCAGCGAGCCTTCGGCGTAGTGCAGCCAGTAGCGGTAGCGCAGGCGTTCGGGCGTGCCCACTGCGGGGGCCAGGGCGCCTTCGCCATAGCGCTCCACCAGGTACTCGATGATGGCGCCCGACTCGGCCAAGGTGAGCTTGCCGTCGGTGATCACCGGTGACTTGCCCAGGGGATGCACCTTCTGCAGCTCGGGCGGCGCCAGCATGGTCTTGGGGTCGCGCTCGTAGCGCTGGATGCGGTAGTGCACGCCCAGCTCCTCGAGCAGCCACAACACACGCTGCGACCGCGAGTGGTTGAGATGGTGGACAACGATCATGGGTTGGTCTTTCCAAAAAAGGCGAGCAGTTCGGCGGCGGTGGCCTCGGGCCCTTCCTCGGGGATGAAGTGGCCGGCGTCCATGGCCCAACCGCTGACCGTGGCGCCACACTGCGCCCGCCACAGGGCCAGCGGATCGAACAGGCGCTGCACCACGCCCTTGGCGCCCCACAGCACCAGCGTGTCGCAGGCGATGCGCTCACCGCGCTCGCGGCTGGTGCGGTCGTGTTCGAGGTCGATGCCGGCGCTGGCGCGGTAGTCCTCGCAGGCGCTGTGGATGGCCTCGGGCCGGCAGAAGCAACGCTCGTACTCGGCCAGCGCCCCGGCTTCGATGTGGCCCAGGCCGCCCGCACCCCAGCCGCCGAGCTTGGCGTGCAGGTAGGGCAGGGCGCTGCCGCCGATCATGGTTTCGGGCAGGGGAGCGGGCTGGATCAGGTGGAACCAGTGGTAGTAGGCGCGGGCAAACGCCATGTCGGTGGCGGCGTACATGTCCAGGGTGGGCGCGATGTCGATCACACACAGGCGCTGGACCCGCGCCGGGTGGTCCAGCGCCAGCCGGTGCGCCACGCGCCCGCCGCGATCGTGCCCACACAACAGGAAACGGTCCACACCCAGCGTGTCCATCACCGCCACCACGTCGGCCGCCATGGCGCGTTTGCTGGCCTGGGCGTGGTCGGGCGTGCCGGGCAGGCGGCTCGAGTCGCCGTAGCCGCGCAGATCGGGCAGCACCAGGCGGAAGTGGGGGCGCAGGGCTTGCGCCACGCGCCGCCACATCACGTGGGTCTGCGGAAAGCCGTGCAGCAGCACCAGGACCGGCCGCCCGCTGTCCCAGTCGGCGCTCAGGCGCAGGTGTTGTGTGACGCCGTTGACCTGCACGTCGCGGGCCTCGAACCCGGTCCAGTCGAGGGTGTTCATGGCTGGCCTGGCAGCGCGAGGAACTTGTCGAGGTTGGCCCGGGCCTGGGCACCCACCTTGCGCCGGAACCAGGGCATCCAGCCCAGCAGCCAACCGGGCGCACCCAGCGCCTGGCGCGACCATGCCCAGAAGTCGAAGCGGTCGCGGTGGCGGCAGATCAGCCCTTGCGCGTTGAACTCGAAACGCGCATCGATGCGATTGAGCACCAGGCGGTTGGTGGCGCTGAAGCGGTAATGCGCGTCCCAGTGCGCCTGGCCGCTGCGGGCATCGGCCACAACGCCGCTGACTTCCAGGCGCCAGTCGTCGCGACCTTTGGCCCGGGTGGCCGCGCACAACATGCGCCACATGCCACCGGCCTCGTGTTGGCCCTTGAGCTGGAAGACTTCGTCCTCGAACACCACGTCGGGCGCGTAACACGCGGCCATGGTCTCGGCGTCCAGGCGGGCGAATGCCTCGTAGAAGCGCTGGATCGTCTGCTCGTTGGGATGCATGGCCACTCCTCGCAAGCTCGACACGGCCTGCGCCCGGCCATCCTACAGCCGCGCCAGCAGGCCGGCCAGCGCGTGCTGCACCGTGGCGGCGCGCACGGCGGCGCGGTCGCCGTCAAAGCGCCGGTGTTCGCTGTGGGTGACGCCGTGCACGCACCAGCCGAACCAGACCGTGCCGACCGGCTTGTCGGCACTGCCGCCGGTGGGACCGGCGACGCCGGTGACCGCGACCGACAGCTGGGCTGGCGACCGCGCCACCGCGCCCTCGGCCATGGCGCGGGCGACCGGCTCGCTGACCGCACCAAAGGCGTCGATCAGTGGGGCGGGAACACCGAGCAGCTCGGTCTTGGCGGCGTTGGAATAGGTGACGAAGCCGCGCTCGAACCAGTCGCTGGACCCACTGAGTTCGGTGCAGGCGCCAGCAATCAGCCCGCCGGTGCAGCTTTCGGCCGTGGCCAGCATCAGGCCACGTGCGCGCAGCACATCGGCCAGTCGGGCGCAGAGGTTGGGGGTGTCCATGGGCGGTGGGGTCAGAAGCGCCACAGTGCGATCACCAGCAGCGTGCAGAAGGCCGCCACGAGGTCGTCGAACATGATGCCCCAGGCGCCACGGGCGCCGAAGCCCTTGAACAGCTGGTCGGCCCAGCGCACCGGCTGCGGCTTGACCGCATCGAAGAAGCGGAACAGACCAAAGGCCGCTGCCTGGCCCCACAGGCCCATGGGCATGGCCAGCCACAGCACCAGCCAGATGGCGACGATCTCGTCGATGACGATGTGGCCCGGGTCGGCCACGCCCATGTGCAGGGCGGTCACCTCGGCGGCCCACCAGCCGCCCAGCGTCGCCAAGACCAGGGTGGCGGCCCACTGGACGTCGGTCGGTTGCCAGAAGGTCTGCAGCAGCAGGAAGGCCGCCCAACCCCACAGCGTGCCCACGGTGCCGGGGGCCTTGCGGCTCAGGCCCGAGCCGGCGCCCAGCGCGATGAAATGCGCCGGGTGCGCCAGCAGGAAGCGCAGGTCGGGGCGCACGAGGGGAGGGAAAGCGGGCGTCATGGGGCCGGATTATCGGCGCCACGCGGCACCTGGCCCGCCACCTCGCCCGAGAGCCACCGGGCCCAGTGCTCGGTGCAGGCGCGCACCTTGGGCAGGCGGTGGCGCTCGGCCAGCATGACGGCGTAGATGGGCACGCGGCTGCGGTCGAACCAGTCGTCGAGCAGCGGCACCAGCGCGCCGCGGGCGATGTGGCCGCCGGTGTAGATGTCGTTGAGCCGGCCGATGCCGACCCCGGCCAGGGTGAGCGACAGCAGCATGGCCGAGTTGTCGGTGCGCGTGTGGCCACGCGCCAGGTAGGCCGGCGCGCCGTCGGGCGAACGCCCCGCCGCCCAGGGCCAGCGGTTCATGGCCGGGCTGGCGCTGTTGGTGATCAGGCGGTGCCGCGCCAGCTCGTCGGGGTGGCGCGGCGTGCCAAAACGCGCCAGGTAGGCCGACGCGGCACACAGCTGCCGGCCATGCTGGGCGATCTGGCGCGCCACCAGGTTGTCGCCGTGGGCGCTGCCGGTGCGGATGGCGATGTCCACCCCCTCGCGCGCCATGTCGACCATGCGGTCGTCGGCCAGCACCTCCACCTGCAGCTGCGGGTGGGCCTCGTACAACGAGGGCAGGCTGGGCACGATGACGTTCTCGGCCAGGCCGGGGCTCACGCTCAGGCGCACCCAGCCGCTGGGGCCGGCGCGCTTGTGCCGGAAGGCCGCCGCCAGCTCGTCGCGCGTGTCCAGCAACCGGCGCGCGTGGGCGGCAAAGGTGTCGCCCTCGTCGGTGAGGCTCAGGCCGTGGGTGGTGCGGTGCATCAGGCGCACGCCACACTGCGCCTCCAGCCGGGCCAGGGCGCGCGAGACCCCGCTGGCCGGCGCATGGCGCTCGCGCGCGGCCGCCGACAGGCTGCCCAGCTCGGCCACGCGCAGGAAGAGGGCGGCCTCGTCCAGATCGAGTTTCATGGTGGGCATTCTCTTTGGCTTTGCAAAATTTGCAAAGCCATTCTGCGTTTCAGGCCGTTTCCGTCCGTTGCCCACATCAATAAAGTGGAAGCCATACCCACCCAGGAGCTTGCCATGTCCCCCAGCACCCCATCCCCGACCGACTACTTCGCCTCGACACGCCACCAGGCCAACCGCCTGCGGCGCGCCGCCATCGACCAGGCCTGGGACGCCCTCGGCCGGCTGCTGCGCCGGGCCCTGCGCCGAATGGCCTGACCCCGGAGACGCACCATGCCCTATCTGCATCTCGCGCTCAGCCACACACCCCCGGCCGACCGCCGGGCCGCCGTGGCCCAGGCCCTCACCGATCTCACGGTCGAGCTGCTGGGCAAGCGCCGCGAACTCACCGCCCTGGCCATCACCCCGGTGCCGCCCGGCCAGTGGTTCGTGGGCGGCACGGCGCTGGCGGGGCAGAGCTACCAGCTCGACATCAAGGTCACCGAGGGCACCAACACCGCCGACGAAAAGGCCCGCTACATCGCTCAGGTGCACGCCACGCTGGAATCCCTGCTCGGCCCGATGGCGGCCGCCAGCTACGTGGTGGTGGACGACGTGGATGGGCGTGCCTGGGGCTACCAGGGCAAGACCCAGGCCGCACGGCGGCAGGCCCGTCCCCAGGCCGTGCTGTAGGGATGCCACCGGGGTGACAAGCGCCACGGCCCCGGCCCTGCCACACTGTGAGCAGGAGACCCGCCCACATGACCACACCACCGACCCCGGCCGCGCTCGCGGCCACCGCCCTGATCGACAGCGACCACCCCGGCGTGATCGCCTTCGCACAACAACACGCCCAGGGCGCCGACACGCAAGAACGCGCCGTGGCGCTGTACCTCGCGGTGCGCGACGGCTTCCGCTACGACCCCTACCGCATCGACCTCGCGCCCGAGCACATGCGTGCCAGCAGCGTGCTCGACAAGGGCTACGGCTGGTGTGTGCCCAAGGCCGCGCTGCTGGCGGCGGCCTGCCGCGCGATGGGCATCCCGGCGCGCGTGGGCTACGCCGACGTGCGCAACCACCTGAGCACCGAGCGCATGCGCCAGACCATGGACACCGACATGTTCATCTGGCACGGCTACACCGACATCTGGCTCGACGGCCAGTGGGTCAAGGCCACGCCGGCCTTCAACATCGAACTGTGCGAGCGCTTCGGCCTGCTGCCGCTGGACTTTGACGGCCGCCACGACTCGATCTACCACCCCTTCGACAAGGCCGGCAACCGCCACATGGAGTACGTGAACCAGCGTGGCGCCTTCGACGACATGCCGCTGACCGACATCGTGGCCGACTTCAAGGTGGTCTACCCCACGCTGCTGCGCGAGCACCAGCAGATGCACGCGGCCAGCTTCCAGCAGGACGTGGAGCGCGAGACCACCCGATGACCGGCGGCCCGGCCATCCCCGAGGGCTTCCGCCCCTTCGACATCGGCGGCGACTTCATCCGTGGCAACGGCCCGCTCTACCTGCAGCACCAGGGTGACACGGTCAAGCTGGGCTTTCGGGTCGAACAGCGCCACTGCAACCCCATGGGCAACTGCCATGGCGGCATGATGGCCAGCTTCTGCGACATGCTGCTGCCGGTCTCCGTGCACCGCAAGAGCGCCGAGGTCGGCCAGCGTTTCCTGCCCACCATCAGCCTGCAGATCGACTACCTCGCGCCCGCGCCGCTGGGCGTGTGGGTGGAAGGCGAGGGCGAACTGCTGCGCGCCACGCGCTCGCTGGTGTTTGCCCAGGGCCTGGTGCGCGCCGACGGTGTGCCCTGCGCGCGGGTCAGCGGCGTGTTCAAGATCGGTCCGGCCTACGAGAGCGAGGCCGCCGGCTGATCCACAATCGGCGTGCCCTGCCACAGCGCCCGCCCATGATGCCTTCCTCCACCGGCCTTTCCCTGATCGGCGAACACCCCAGCATCGCTGCGCTGCGCGAGCTGATCACGCGCGTGGCACGCTCCAAGGCGCAGACGGTGCTGATCTACGGCGAAACCGGCACCGGCAAAGGCCTGGTGGCGCGCATGATCCATCAGCTGTCGACGCGCGCGGCGGCCGAGTTCATCGACATCAACTGCGCCGCCATCCCCGCCCAGCTGCTGGAGTCGGAGCTGTTCGGCCACGAGCGCGGCGCCTTCACGGGCGCGGTCGGGCAGAAGGCCGGTTTGATCGAGGCGGCCAATGGCGGCACGCTGTTCCTAGACGAGGTGCGCGAGCTCGATCCGGTGATGCAGGCCAAGATACTGACCTTGCTGGACAACCGGCGTTTCCGGCGCGTGGGCGCGGTCAAGCCCATCCACGTGGACGTGCGCTTCATCGCCGCCACCAACAAGATCCTGCTCGGCGAGGTCAATGCCGGCCACTTCCGCGACGACCTGTACTACCGGCTGCAGGTGATCGCGGTCAACATCCCGCCGCTGCGCGAGCGTGGCGACGACGTTTTCCTGCTGGCCGAGCACGCGCTGGCCAGCTACAACGCCTCGCATGGCAGCCGCATGCGCCACTTCGCGCCCGAGGTGGAAGACATCTTCCGCCGCTACCGCTGGCCGGGCAACGTGCGCGAGCTGGAGAACCTGCTGGAGCGCATCTGCCTGCTGGAGGATGGTGAGCGCATCGAGGTGGCGCACCTGCCACAGCGCATCCTGCGCGAGGTGGGGCTGGCGCCAGGCGCGGGCATGGCAGTCGCGGCGTCGCCCGCACCCGGCGGCTACCACCAGGCCACCGCCCGGTTCCAGCGCGAGCTGATCGCCGCCGCCCTTCGGGCCGCCGGTGGCCAGGTGGGCGTGGCGGCACAAGGCCTGGGCCTGAGCCGCCACGCGCTCAGGCATCAGATGGCCAGGCTCGACATGGGTGGACCGGACCAGGCGTGAACATCACGCCTCGGCGTGTGAATTGCACGCAAGACCCAGGCAAGCGCGGCGACAAGATTCGACAGATGCTTGATTCATAAGCACTTTTCCATTTCACACGGGTTGGCACAAATGCTGCGAAAGAGGTGACATCGGACCCGCTGTGGGCCGGTTCACCCCTTCACTCGCATGCAACACCTCAAGATCATCTGCCCCAACGGCCACCTGGGTTTCGCGCCGCTGCGCCCCGAAAGTTTCGAGATCGGCATCAACGCCAGCCCCGACTACATCGCAGCCGACTCCGGCAGCGACGACGTCGGCCCGGTGCCCTTGGGCTCGGACACCTCCACCAGCCCCGAAGCCTGGCAACGCGGCGACCTGGAAAAAATGCTGCTGGCGGCGCGCCGCCTGGGTGTGCCCATGGTCATCGGCTCGGCTGGCGACACCGGCGCCAACAGCCGCGTGGACCGCTACGTGGCCATCATCCGGGAGCTGGCGCAACAGCACGGCCTGCAAAAGTTCAAACTCGGCTACTTCTACTCCGAGGTGGACAAGGAGACCCTGCGCGCCAAGATGCGCGCCGGCAGCGAGGTGCTGGGCCTGGACGGCTTCGCGACGCTGACCGAAAGCGAGCTCGACGCCACCGACCGCATCGTCGCCATGGCTGGCGTGCACCCCTATGTCGAGCTGCTGCGCCAGGGCGCCGACGTCATCATCGGCGGGCGCAGCTCCGACGCCGCCGTGTTCGCCGCCCCCGCGCTGCACCACGGCTTCGCGGCCGACCGCGCCTACTACCTGGGCAAGGTGCTGGAATGTGCCTCCTTCTGCGCCGAGCCGTATGGCGGCAAGGAGACCGTGATGGGCACCATCTCGCACGAGGACGTGCAAGTGACCGCCATGCACCCCGAGCAGCGTTGCACCATCGCCTCGGTCTCGGGCCACGCCATGTACGAACGCTCCAACCCCTACGAGGAGTTCTTCGCCGGTGGCCGGCTCGACATGACACATTGCCACTATGAGCAGATCGACCCGCGCACCACCCGCATCACCGGTTCGCGTTTCGAACCGGCGGTGAAGGTACGCGTCAAACTCGAAGGCGCCGGCAAGGTGGGCGAGCGCTACGTGGGCATCTGCGGCATCCGCGACCCCTACACCGTGGCCAACGTGGACCGCGTGATCGCCTGGGCACGCGAACAGGCGCGCCTGCGCTTCGGCGACAGCGGCTACGAACTGCACTACAACGTCTACGGCCGCGACGGCGTGATGGGCGAACTCGAACCCTTGCGCGACAAACCCGGCCACGAGCTGTGCGTGATGGTGCAGGGCGTGGCACCCACCCAAGCCATGGCCGAAGAGCTGACCATGATCGGCCTGCGCCAGATGTTCTATGCCCGCCTGCCCGACGTGAAGGGCACGGCCGGCTCGGTGGCTTTCCCGCTGGACGAGGTGCTGCACGCCAGCCCCGCCTACCGCTGGACCCTCAACCACACCGTCGAGGTCGACGACCCGATGGAGTTGTTCAAGACCCACCTCGTTGAAGCCGGCATCTGAACCTGGAGCACCCCATGAGCACCCAAAAACTGAGCGATCTGGCCAAGACGATCCGCAGCAAGAACGCAGGCGTCAACAAGATCACCTTCGACATCATCTTCCGCGAGCCGGCGCAGTACGAGCGCGTCAAGCGCTCGGGCGCCATCACGCGCGACCGCATGGCCGCGCTCTACCGCATCGCGCCGGAGCGCATCTCCGACTTTGTCGAATACGACCCGGGGCTGGCCATCAAGTTCACCATCTACCGCCTCCAGCCCAGCGGCAGTGCTGGCGATGGCGACATCTTCGGCGCGCAGCAGTACGCCCCCCTGCTCGACATCGAGATCCCTGCCTGAACGGCGCCCACCGCCCAACTGGAGAAACCACCCATGCGCCAACTGCTCACCCACTTGAGTCTGCTCGCTGCCGCGTTGAGCCTGCCTGTATCCGCCATGGCCCAGGGCGACGGCGAGGCCAGGCTGCCGGCCGTGATGAAGATCGTCGTGCCCTTCGGCCCCGGTGCCAGCAACGACGCGATCGCCCGCGCCATCGCCCCCGGACTGGCCCGACGCCTGGGCAACACGGTGATCGTGGAGAACAAGGCCGGCGCCTCCGGCGTGATCGGCGCCGACTTCGTGGCCAAGAGCCCACGCGACGGATCGGTCCTGCTGCTGACGTCCTCGACTTTCGTGACCGCCGCCGCCACCCAGACCCGCCTGCCCTACGACCCTCTGAGCGCTTTCGCCCCGGTGGCCATGGTGGGCAACGGCCCGCTGCTGGTGGCGGTGAGCACCACCACGGCCATCCGCTCCCCGGCCGACCTGCAGGCCGCCGCGCGCAGCCGGCCAGGCAAGCTGACCTATGGCAGTTCGGGCATCGGCTCCATCGCCCACCTGGCCAGCGAGATGATCAGCGACGCTGCCCGGATCCAGATGCTGCACGTACCCTACAAGGGCGCGGCCAACGCACTGATGGACATGGCGGGCGGCCAGATCGACATGATGGTGTCCAACTACAGCTCGCTGGCGCCTCAGATCAAGGGCGGCAAGGTGCGCGCCATCGCCGTGACATCGCAGCAGCCCAGCCCGGCCTTTGCCGACCTGCCGCCCATGGCATCGGTGGCGCCGGGTTTTGTGGCCGACATCTGGGTCGCCATCCTGGCGCCAGCCGGCACGCCCACCGCCGTGGTACAGCGGCTGAACCGCGAGATCACCGAAATCGCCGCCACGCCCGAAGTGCGCGCCTTGCTGGAGCCCGACGGCGCCACGCCCACGCCCTACGGGCCTGCCGAGGTGGCTCAGCGCATCAAGGACGACCTGGTGCGCTGGAAGCAGATCGCTACCGACAAGAAGATCGTCGCGGAGTGACTGGTCGCGCGACGTCGCTCAGGCCTTGAGGGCCAGACGCATCTGGTCGATCACCGCTTTGTAGTCGGGCTTGCCGAAGATGGCGCTGCCGGCCACGAAGGTGTCGGCGCCGGCGTCGGCCACGCGGCGGATGTTGTCGGCCTTGATGCCGCCGTCCACCTCCAGCCGGATGTCCTTGCCCGAGGCCTCGATGCGCTTTTTTGCCGCCTCGATCTTGCGCAGCGCCGAGTCGATGAAGCTCTGGCCGCCAAAGCCGGGGTTGACGCTCATGATCAGGATCAGGTCGATGTCGTCGATCAGGTAGTCCAGCACGTCCAGCGGCTGCGCCGGGTTGAAGGTCAGGCCGGCCTTGGCGCCCTTGGCCTTGATGGCCTGCACGCTGCGGTGCACGTGGCTTGAGGCGTCGGGGTGGAAGCTCACCAGGTCGGCACCGGCGTCGATGAAGGCGCCCGCCAGTGCGTCCACGGGGTGGACCATCAGGTGCACGTCGATCGGCACCGGCGTGCCGTCCGGCCGTTGGGCGTGCGGCTTGAGCGCCTGGCAGATCATGGGCCCGAAGGTCAGGTTGGGCACGTAGTGGTTGTCCATCACGTCGAAATGGATCCAGTCGGCGCCGGCGGCAATGACGTTGCGGACCTCTTCGCCCAGGCGGGCGAAATCGGCCGAGAGGATGGACGGGGCGATGCGGTAGGTCATGGCGGGTGGGCAGGGTCAGGTCGGAGACGGCATTCTCGCAGGCCGGCAGGGGCCTTGTGCGGCGGGTAACATGGGAACATGCCCAAGTACCAGTTCAGCTGCGAGGTGTCGCCGCAGTACCTGCCCGACCAGTCCGACCCGGAACGGAACGTGCACGCCTTCGCCTACACGATCACGATCACCAACACCGGCGAGGTGCCGGCACAGCTGATCTCGCGCCACTGGCTGATCGACGACGCGCTGGGCCACACGGAGGAAGTCAAGGGCCTGGGCGTGATCGGCCACCAGCCGCTGCTCAAACCGGGCGAGTCCTTCCAGTACACCAGCGGCGCGCGCCTGCGCACCACCACTGGCACCATGCGCGGCAGCTACTTCTGCGTGGCCGAGGACGGCGAGCGCTTCGAGGCGGAGATTCCGTTGTTCGTGCTCGATGCGCTGGGGTCCGGCGGCACCGGGCGAACCTTGCACTGACATCGCCCATGCAACGATCCCCCGACGCGCACGCCCTGCTCGACCGCCTGGACCCCGACGCGCCGCTGGCGCAACGCCACCTGTGGCTGATCGCGGTGCTGGACTGGGTGCGCGGCGACCGCGGCGACGTGCGCGCCAGTGTGTCGCGCGTGATCCAGTTGCTGGACGCCGCCGAGCAGCGCGCCGGCTGGCTGCCGGTGTGGCGGCGCTGGTGGACCGACTTCCACCACACGGTGGATGTGACGCCGCTGCTGGCCGACCACGGCTTCGCGCCGCGCACCGCCTTCCTCAGCGAACTGGGCCACCGCCTGCGGCGCAAGCTGCTGCCGGCCACTCCCGAAACCACCGACATCGGTTCGCTGTTCGACCTGCTGTTTCCCTATGCCTTCGACGTCGACTGGCTGCGCGCGCTGGACAGCGACACGCTGGCCCGCATCGCCCGCCTGCTGAGGCTGCCGGCCGACACCGGCACCGACATGGGCGCGGCCACCGGCCACGTGCTGCTGAGCACCTGGCAGCAGGCCCTGCTCGACGCCACCGTGTTCGCGGTCAGCCAGGTCAGCGCCACCGGCTTCGCGGCCGAGATCCGCGTGCGCATGTCCGACGAGGCGCGGCGCGCCCGCAACTTCCACGCCCTGCCGCAGGTGCTGGAGCATTTCCGCACCTGCGTGCACAGCCACGGCCTGCAGGAGCAGCAGACCCAGGACGCCGCCCTGGCCCTGCGCCAGCAGCTCGACAACTGCCGCCACGCGGCCTACACCGTTTACAGCCACCTGCAGGCGCATGGCATCTCGATCGGCATCGTGTTCCGGCTGCGCCAGCTGCGCGAGCGTGTGCTGCGCATCAAGAGCCTGCTCGACTGCCTGCTGGCGGAGCAGAACGAACGCGCCAGCGCGGCGCTGCTGGCCGACCTGGTGCAGGTGGGACAGGACAGCCGCAGCATCCGCCAGCTGATCGCCGCCAGCTCGCACCTGACGGCCGCGCGCGTGGCCGAGCGCAGCGCCGAAAGCGGCGAACACTACATCACCCGCAACATGGCCGAGTACCGGGCCATGTTGGCCAAGGCCGCCGGCGGGGGCGCCCTCATCGGCCTGACCACCTGGGCCAAGTTCGCGCTCTACGCCCTGGGCCTGTCGGCCTTCTGGGCCGGTTTTGCCGCCAGCCTCAACTACGCCGCCTCCTTCGTGCTGGTGCAACTGCTGCACCTCACCGTGGCCACCAAACAGCCGGCCGTCACAGCGCCGGCCATGGTGGCCAAGCTGCGCGACCTCAAGACCGACGACTCGGTGCGCAGCTTCGTCGACGAGGTGGCCCACCTGTTCCGCTCGCAGGTGGCGGCCATCGTCGGCAACGTGGGCCTGGTGGTGCCGGTGGTGCTGCTCATCTGCGGCCTGCTGGTGGCCACCACCGGCGCGCCCATGATCAACGCCGAACAGGCCCGGCACGTGCTGCACGACCTGCACCTGATCGGCCCGACCGTGTTGTTCGCGGCCTTCACCGGCGTGCTGCTGTTCGCCGCCAGCATCATCGCCGGCTGGGTGGAAAACTGGTTCGTGCTGCACCAGCTGGACTCGGCCATGACGCACCACCCGCGCTTCACCCGCACGCTGGGCGTGGCGCGCGCGCGGCGCTGGGCCCAGTTCATGCGCCACAACATCTCGGGTTTCGCCTCCAACATCTCGCTCGGCTTCATGCTGGGCCTGATCCCGGCCTTCGCGGCCTTCTTCGGCCTCGGGCTGGAGGTGCGCCACGTCACGCTGTCGGCGGGCCAGGTGGCCGCCGCCACCGCCACGCTGGGCTGGCAGGCCTTGCGCGAGCCGGCCTTCTGGTGGGCCGCGGCGGCGGTGGTGGCGGTCGGCCCGCTCAACCTGGCGGTGAGTTTCTACCTCGCCTTCCGGCTGGCGCTGAAGGCGCAGAACATCAACCAGGTGAACCGCCGGCGCATCCGCGACGAGATCTGGGCCCGCCTGCGCAGCGCGCCGCTGTCCTTCCTGTGGCCACCACGCGCCGACAGCGCCGAGGCGCCGCAGGAGCCGCCCCGTGGGTGAGTTCGAGCTGATCCGCCGCTTCTTCGACCGCGCCGCGCCACCCGCGCCCGGCGTGGCGCTGGGCATCGGCGACGACTGCGCGCTGCTGTTGCCCCAGCCCGGCCAGCAACTCGCGGTGTCCACCGACATGCTGGTCGAGGGCCGGCACTTCCTCGCCACCGTGGACCCGGCCGCGCTGGGCCACAAGGCGTTGGCGGTCAACCTCAGCGACCTGGCCGCCATGGGCGCCGAGCCGCTGGGCTTCACCCTGGCGCTGGCCTTGCCGCAGGCCGACGAAGCCTGGCTGGCCGGCTTCGCCCAGGGCCTGTTCGCGCTCAGCGACGCCGCCGGCTGCCCGCTGGTGGGCGGCGACACCACACGCGGCCCGCTCAACCTGTGCCTCACCGTCATGGGCCAGGTGCCGCCGGGCCAGGCCCTGCGCCGCGCCGCCGCCCGGGCGGGTGACGACATCTGGGTCAGCGGCACGCTGGGCGATGCCCGGCTGGCGCTGGAGGTCTTCCGTGGCGGCGCCACGCTCGACGGCGCCGCCTTCAACCGGGTGCGTGCCCGCATGGAACGCCCCACGCCCCGGCTGGCACTGGGCCTCGCGCTGCGTGGCGTGGCCCACGCCGCCGCCGACATCAGCGATGGCCTGGCCGGCGACCTGGGCCACATCCTGAATGCCAGCGGCGTGGGCGCCACGCTGTGGGCCGAGGCGCTGCTACACACCACCAGCACCGACCTGCGCGGCCAGGGCGACAGCCTCGCGCTGGCCTACGCCCTCACCGGCGGCGACGACTACGAACTGGTGTTCACCGCGCCGGTCGCGCAGCGCGAGGCGGTGGCCCAGGCCGCTGCCCGGACCGGCGTGGCCGTCACCCGGGTGGGCCAGATCGAGGCCACGCCCGGCCTGCGCGTGCTGGACACCCAGGGCCGGCCCATGGCCTTGCAGGGGCGCGCCTTCGACCACTTTGCCTGAGGGCCGACGTTGAGCGCCGCCCCCACCGCACAGGCCCGCCCGCTGGCCATCGCCCTGGCCGGCCTGTGTGCGCTGGCGGTGGCCATGGGCATCGGCCGTTTTGCCTTCACGCCCCTGCTGCCCATGATGCTGCACGACGGCGTCATCACCCTGCCGACGGCCAGCTGGCTGGCCACGGCCAACTACATCGGCTACCTGGTGGGGGCGGTCCTGTGCATGCTGCTGCCCTGGCTGGTCGCACGCTGGCCCGGCGGCGCGGCCATGCCGGCGCCGGCACGCCTGGTCAGGCTGGGACTGGCGGCCACCGTGCTGCTGACCCTGGGCATGGCGGCGCCCTGGCCGGCCAGCTGGCCCACGCTGCGCTTCCTGGCCGGCGTGGCCAGCGCCTTCGTGTTCGTGCAGACCTCGGGCTGGTGCCTGGCGCGGCTGGCGGCGGCCGGCAAGCCGGCCTGGGGCGGACTGATCTACATGGGCCCGGGCCTGGGCATCGCCCTCAGCGGCCTGGCCGCCAGCGCCATGGTGGTGGACGGCTGGCGTGCCTCCCCGGGCTGGGGGGTGTTCGGTGGCCTGGCTCTGCTGCTCACCGCGGGCGTCTGGCGCATCTTCACCGGGCCGGCGGTGCCGCAGGCGGCGACCCCCGGCGGCGCGGCACCGGCACCTGGGCGGCACGGCGGCGGCGAATGCGCGCTGTTCACCCTGGCCTACGGGCTGTCGGGCCTGGGCTACATCGTGACCGCCACCTTCCTGCCGGTGATCGCCCGCCAGGCGCTCCCGGGTTCGGTCTGGCTGGACCTGTTCTGGCCCCTGCTGGGCCTGGGCGTGGCGGTGGGGGCCTTCATCAGCACGCGGCTGCCCCCCCACGCCGACCGCCGCCACCTGCTGATGGCCTGTTACGCGA
Organism: Hydrogenophaga sp. OTU3427; assembly: GCF_038440225.1. NCBI lineage: Bacteria > Pseudomonadati > Pseudomonadota > Betaproteobacteria > Burkholderiales > Comamonadaceae > Hydrogenophaga > Hydrogenophaga sp. OTU3427. Next base: position 82,241 of record NZ_JASATI010000021.1, read on the forward strand.
CGCAGGCCCTGGGCGTGCTGCTCAGCGTGTGGTGGCCCAGCCTGGCGGGTTTTGCCCTCGGCAGCCTGCTGGTGGGACTGCCCTTCACCGCCATCAGCTTCTTTGGCATGCAGGAGGCGCGGCGGCTGCGCCCGGCGCAGGCGCCTGCCTTCATGGGCCAGATCACCGCCGCCTACGGCCTGGGCCAGATCATCGGTCCGCCACTGGTGGCCCTGCTGCTGCAATACAGTCCGGACGTGGCCCAGGGTTTTTCCCACGGGCTGCAAGCCGCGGCAGCCGCCCTGCTGCTCGGTGTCGCGCTGCTGGCCTGGCTGACCCGATTCCACCCCCTGAAGGAGACGCACCATGCCCCACTGGCCCGATCGCCGCGCGCTTGACCTCCTGCACATCGAGCTGCCCATCGTGCAGTCGCCCATGGCCGGGGCCCAGGGCGTGGAGCTGGCCATCGCCGTCTCGCGCGCCGGTGGCCTGGGTTCCCTGCCCTGCGCCCTGCTCACGCCGGCCCAGGCGCGCGAACAGGTGGCTGCCTTCCGCGCCGCCTGCAGCGGCCCGCTCAACCTCAACTTCTTCTGCCACCTGCCGCCCGAGCCCGACGCCGCGCGCGAACAGGCCTGGCGCGAGCGCCTGGCGCCCTACTACCGCGAACTGCGGATCGACCCGGCAGCGCCCATCCCGGTGTCCAACCGCGCCCCGTTCGACGCCGCCTTCTGCGAGGTGGTGGAAGACCTGCGGCCCGAGGTGGTGAGCTTCCATTTCGGCTTGCCCGAGGCGGGCCTGCTGGCGCGGGTCAAGGCGACCGGCGCGGTGCTGCTGTCCTCGGCCACCACGGTGCACGAGGCGCGCTGGCTGGCCGACCACGGCTGCCACGCCATCATCGCCCAGGGCGCCGAGGCCGGCGGCCACCGGGGCATCTTCCTGGGCGACGACATCCGCCGCCAGCCCGGCACCCTGGCCCTGGTGCCCCAGGTGGTCGACGCGGTGGACGTGCCGGTGATCGCGGCCGGCGGCATCGCCGACGGGCGCGGCCTGGCCGCGGCCTTGCTGCTGGGCGCCTCGGCGGTGCAGGTGGGCACGGCCTACCTGCACGGGGCGCAGAGCCAGATCTCGCCGGTGCACCGGGCGGGGGGGGGGGGGGGGGGGGGGGGGGGGCGGCCCCCCCCCC